>JAIERT010000197.1 GCA_019746735.1 Burkholderiaceae bacterium
GCGAGGGCCAGCCCGTGGTGCTGGTCAGCGAAGGCTTCGACCGTGCCTGGCGCCGCGTGGGATTGACGCTGGACCGTACCGGTTTCACTGTCGAGGACCGCGACCGCAGCGAGGGCGTCTACTACGTGCGCTACGTGGAGCCGCGTGCGCCCGGCGAGGAGGAGCCTGGCTTCTTCAGCCGCCTCTTCAGCGGCACGCCCAAGGACAAGACGCCGCAGAAGTACCGCATCACGGTGCGCAGCGCAGGCGAGAGCAGCACCGTGGCCGTTCTCAATGCCGACGGTGCTCCCGAGTCCTCGGACGCCGCGCGTCGCATCCTGCAGGTGATCGCCGACGACCTGCGCTGAGTCTGGCGCCGCCCCTGCACACCCCGTGCAGGACGAAAAAAAGCCACCTTGCGGTGGCTTTTTTACTGGTGCGTACCTTACTGCTTGGCCGGCTCGGCGGCGGGGGCAGCAGCCGGAGCGGCAGCGGGAGCAGCGGCGGGCGCCGAAGCGTCGGCCGGAGCGGGAGCAGCAGCGGGGGCCGGTGCAGCAGCGGGTGCGGGAGCGGCAGCGGGAGCAGCGGCTTCTTCCTTCTTACCGCAAGCGGCCAGGGCAGCGGCGGCGATCACGGCAGCCAGAACGAGAGACTTGTTCATGTTGATTAAGACTTCAAAAATGCGTTGAACCTGTCCGGAAGGGCCCGTGCAGCGAACTGCACCTGGCCGGCAAGGCTGCGGACACAGCGACTCGCTGGGCCGCGATTATAGGCTCATGCTTACCGCATTGCGAAAAATTACCGTGTTTACCCTAGGTTTTGGGGCTGCTTCTGTTTCGCATGGCGCTAAAGCCCCAGTACCGAGGATGGGAAACCCGGACTGCTGTCGCGCCGACATTCATCGAGCAACTGACGCAAACCCACGCGCCGCGCCGCCTCGTGATCGCAGAGCAGCACGTCCTGCTCGGTATCGATGCGTTGCATCACCCACGCCGGCGTCCAGAGCACGCTGGGGAAGGACAAGGCATCGCTGACGCGGCACACGCGACACTCGATGATGTGGTCCCAGGTCTGGCGCCACTTCACGAAGCGTGCATGCCAGCGAGGGATGCCCTCGTAACTCATGGCCAGCATGACGAAACGGCGTCCGCCGCGTGACCAGGCCTGCAGCGCCTCGGCGACGACACGCTCACCCAGCGGCCAGTCGGCGAAATTGGCATCGCACACGATGATCTCGTTCCAGCCCTCGTGCGCAGCCTGTTGCAGGGCATCGCGCACCGCCTGCTGGAAGACGCTGCGGCCCTGCAGGCGACCTTGTGGCAGGCCGGTCGGGACGGGCTCAGTGCTCATGGGCCCACCCGTCCTCGCACCAGTCACCCAGCAGCGCACGCGCCGCCGCACTGGCACGCGCGAGTGCGGCCGCCGACAGGCTGCGCTCGTCGGCCAGCTGGCGCATCAGCACGGCGTCGCGGCCGGCAGCGCGGTAGCTCTCGCCGTTGATGTAGACGTGGTCGGCGTCGTAGAGCATGCGCGTGCGCCGGTCCAGCACCACACCACGACGCGCGCCCAGGCGTTGCCCGGGCTCGAACCAGACCTGGGGCTTGGGCTCGCTCATGGCCTCGCCCAGGGCGCGCGTGAGGGCCTGCGGGTCCTGCAAGGCCTGTTGCAGGGCCTGACGCGCGAAGCGCTGCAACCCGGCGGGCAGTGCCGCGGGTGTCGCCACCGCAGCCTGGCGTGGATCGCGGTAGAAATCCTCGCCCACGGCCTCGACCGCATCCTCGGCCAGGCGCTGCAGCAGCTCCTGCGCCAGCTCGCCGGCCTTGGGCGAACGAAAGCCGATGGAATAGGTCATGCATTCGCCTCCCTCGGCCACGCCGTCGTGTGCGTAGTGCGGCGGCAGGTAGAGCATGTCGCCCGGCTCGAGCACGAACTCCTGCTCGGGCCGGAAGTTGGCCAGGATCTTGACCGGCATGCCGGGCTTGAGGCTCAGATCGTCCTGGCGGCCAATACGCCAGCGCCGCCGGCCATGGGCCTGCAGCAGGAAGACGTCGTAGCTGTCGTAATGCGGCCCGACCCCGCCGCCCTCGGTGGCGTAGCTGATCATCAGATCGTCGAGCCGCGCATCGGGGATGAAGCGGAAGCGGCTCATGAGCGCGTGGATCGCATCGTGGTGCAGGTCCACGCCCTGCACCAGCAGCGTCCACTCGGGCGTCTTGAAGGTGGGCAGGGCCCGGCGAGCCAACGGCCCGCGCTGCAGGCTCCAGTGCTCCTTGCCCCGCTGGCGCTGCAAGGTCACCAGGCGCGACTCCACGTCCTCCTGCGCGGCCAGCTCCACCAGCTCGCCGCGCGACAGCAGGGCCTGGAAGCCCGGGATGGCCTGGCGCACCAGCAGCGGCTTCTTGTGCCAATGGCGGCGCATGAAGGTCTCGGGGCTGAGGCCGCCCAGCAGAGACAGGGGTTGTTTAATGTCCATAGAAGGAAACTGTACTGGATGCACGATGGCATCGACTCCAGGCTCCCGCGGAACCGGCTTGGCCGGGCCGCAGGGAGCGCCCCTTGAGGGGGTGGCGCAGCGAACGAAGGGAGCGAAGCCTGGGGGGATCCCGATTGCGCGACAATTCTGCCCTATGGACATCAATCAGAAATGTGTGGTCGCGCTGACCTGGACGCTCACCGATACCCTGGGCGAAGAACTCGATGTACTCGAGGAGCCGGTCGAGTTCCTGATCGGCGGCAGCGATCTCTTCAAGAAGATCGAGGACGCGCTGCAAGGCCACAGCGTCGGCGCCAGCATGGCGCTGCAGCTCGAGCCCGAGGAAGCCTTTGGCGACTACCAGGACCAGCTGCTCTTCCTGGAAAAGCGCGAGCTCTTTCCGCCCGAACTCGAGGAAGGCATGACCCTGGAGGGCAGCGCCCTGCCCCCCGGTTGCAACCCCGAGGCGCCCAAGGATGCGCTCTACACCGTCACCGAGATCTATCCCGAGCACGTGGTGCTCGATGGCAACCACCCCCTGGCCGGCATCGCGCTGCGCCTGCGCCTCAAGGTCGAGGGCGTGCGCGAGGCCACCGAAGAAGAGATCGGCCGCGGCACGGCCGGCACCGGCTTCTTCCGCATCGCCCCGCTGCACGAGCAGAGCCCCGGCGGAAATAGCCTGCACTAACCAGGTCACGCCCCCAACGGGCCTTAAGCCAAGAACCCCGCGGAACTGGCTTTGCCAGGCCGCTGGGGTTGTCCCCCTCAGGGGGAGAGGGGGCTACACGCAGTGAGCCCCAACAGGGGGATCAACTCTTCCCGGTCGACCCGTAGCCGCCGGCGCCGCGCTCGGTGGCCGCAGCGAAGTCATTCACGACGTTGAACTGTGCCTGCACCACGGGCACGATGACCAGCTGGGCGATGCGCTCCATGGGCTCGATGGTGAAGGCCGTGGGACTGCGGTTCCAGGCACTGACCATGAGCTGGCCCTGGTAGTCACTGTCGATCAGACCCACGAGATTGCCCAGCACGATGCCGTGCTTGTGCCCCAGGCCCGAGCGCGGCAGGATGAGCGCGGCATAGCCCGGATCGGCCAGATGGATGGCCATGCCGGTGGGAATGAGCTGCCAGGCATTGGGCTGCAGGGTCAGCGCCTCGCTGAGGCAGGCACGCAGGTCCAGGCCGGCGCTACCAGACGTGGCATAGGTGGGCAGCTGGTCCGCCAGGCGCGGATCCAGGATCTTGACGTCGATGTGCATGGGTGTAGGGGAAGAAAAAACTCAGAGCAGGACAGTCGCCGCCGGGCCGCCCCAAGGCGACTGCGGCCCCCTCGGGGGGCAGCGTAGTACACGAAGTGTCAAGCGTGGGGGCCTCATTTGAGCCGGCGTGCGATCTCGGTCACGAGCTGGCGGGCCAGCGTGAGCTTGTCGGCGCGCGGCAGCTCGGTCATGCCCTGGTCGTCCACGAGCAGTAACTGGTTGTCGTCCTGGCCGAAGGTGGCCGGGCCGATATTGCCGACGAGCAGGGGGACACCCTTGCGCTCGCGCTTGGCCCGGGCGTGGGCCTGAAGGTCATGGCTCTCGGCCGCAAAACCCACACAGTAGAGCTTGCCGCTGCGGGCCCGCTCGCCCTGGGCCACGGCGGCCAGGATGTCCGGGTTCTCGACGAAGCTCAGCGCGGGTACCGCACCGGATCCGTCCTTCTTGATCTTCTGCTCGGCAGCCGTCGCAGGACGCCAGTCGGCCACAGCCGCGGTTGCTACAAAAACAGTAGCGATCCGTGATTCCGCCTCGACAGCCAGCTGCATGTCGCGCGCCGAGCGCACGTCCACACGGCGTACCCCGCGTGGCGTGGGTAGGTGCACCGGGCCGGCCACCAGGGTCACCTCGGCGCCGGCCTCGCGGGCGGCGCGCGCGATGGCAAAGCCCATCTTGCCGCTCGAGCGGTTGGTGATGCCGCGCACCGGGTCGATAGCCTCGTAGGTGGGCCCGGCCGTGACCAGCACGCGCTGTCCGCGCAAGGTCTTGGGCTGGAAGAAGGCGATCACCTCCGCCAGCAGCTCGTCGGCCTCCAGCATGCGGCCATCGCCCACCTCGCCGCAGGCCTGGTCACCGGAACCGACCTCGAACACATGGGCCCCATCGGCCTTGAGCTGGGCCACATTGCGCTGCGTGGCCGGGTTGGCCCACATCTCGCGGTTCATGGCCGGGGCGATCAGCAGGGGCACGGTCTCGATGGGACGGGCCAGGCACATCAGGCTCAGCAGGTCGTCGGCGCGGCCATGCAGCAGCTTGGCCATGAAGTCGGCGCTGGCTGGCGCAATGAGGATGGCATCGGCCTCGCGGCTGAGGTTGATGTGCGCCATGTTGTTGGGCTCGCGCGCATCCCACTGCGAGTGGTAGACCGGGC
>JAIERT010000360.1 GCA_019746735.1 Burkholderiaceae bacterium
CGCCGTTCTTCAGGTGCTGGCGCAGGTTGACCGAGCCCAGGTTGCAGACCGCGGTTTCGGTGTCGCTGGTGTTGAGCGTGATTTCCGTGCACAGGTTGGACGAGTGCACCACGCCGGCATGCTGCTGGGGCGAGCGCACATTGCAGGCGTCCTTGAAGGTGATCCAGGGGTGGCCGGTCTCGAACAGCATGGTGAGCATCTTGCGCCACAGGTCGGTGGCGGGCACCGTCTTGCTGGGCTTGATCTCGCCGCGCTTGGCCTTGGCTTCGTAGACCACGTAGGCCTTCTCGAAGTCGGTGCCGAAGAGATCGTGCAGATCGGGCACATCCGACGGAGAGAACAGGGTCCACTCGCCCTTTTCCATCACGCGGCGCATGAACAGGTCGGGGATCCAGTTGGCCGTATTCATGTCGTGCGTGCGGCGGCGGTCGTCGCCGGTGTTCTTGCGCAGTTCCAGGAACTCCTCGATGTCCAGGTGCCAGGTTTCCAGGTAGGTGCAGACCGCGCCCTTGCGCTTGCCGCCCTGGTTCACGGCCACGGCCGTGTCGTTGACCACCTTGAGGAATGGCACGACGCCCTGCGACTCGCCGTTGGTGCCCTTGATGTGCGAGCCCAGGGCGCGCACGCGGGTCCAGTCATTGCCCAGGCCGCCGGCAAACTTGGACAGCAGGGCGTTTTCCTTGATGGACTCGTAGATGCCGTCCAGGTCATCAGGCACGGTGGTCAGGTAGCAGCTCGAGAGCTGCGAACGCAGGGTGCCGCTGTTGAACAGGGTGGGCGTGGACGACATGAAGTCGAAGGAGGACAGCACCTCGTAGAACTCGATGGCGCGCGCTTCGCGGTCGATCTCGTTGAGCGCCAGGCCCATGGCCACGCGCATGAAGAAGGCCTGGGGCAGCTCGATGCGGGTCTTGCGCACGTGCAGGAAGTAGCGGTCGTACAGGGTCTGCAGGCCCAGGTAGTCGAACTGCTGGTCGCGTTCGGCCTTGAGGGCGCGGCCCAGGCGCTGCAGGTCGTACTGCAGCAGGTCGGGGTTGAGTAGCTCGTTCTCCACGCCCTTCTTGATGAAGCCGGGGAAGTAGTCGGCATAGGCCTCGGCCATCTCGGCCGGCTGCACGTCGCGGCCCAGCACTTCCTTGGCGATGGTGTGGAACAGCAGACGCGCGGTGGCGTAGGTGTAGTCCGGGTCTTTCTCGATCAGGGTGCGGGCGGCCAGGATGGCGGCCTTGTAGACCTCGTCGATCGGCACGCCGTCGTAGAGGTTGCGCATGGTCTCGGCCACGATGGGGTCGGGCTTGATGTCGGCGCCCAGACCGGCACAGGCGCTCTCGATCAGGTGCTGCAGGCGATCCAGATCCAGCGCGATGCGGCGCCCGCCGTCGATCACGTGCAGCTGGGGCGCGGCCGGGGCGGCCTGGCTGGCCGCCTGCTGGGCGCGTTCCTGCGCACGGCGCTCGCGGTAGAGCACGTAGGCGCGGGCAATCTCATGGTGGCCGCCACGCATCAGGCCCAGCTCGACCTGGTCCTGCACGTCTTCAATATGGAAGGTGCCGCCACCCGGGCGCGAACGCATCAGCGCACGCACGACGTTCTGCGTCAGGGCATCCACCACCTCGCGCACGCTGGCCGAGGCGGCGCCCTGGGTGCCGTGCACGGCCAGGAAGGCCTTCATCATGGCCACGGCGATCTTGCTGGGCTCGAAGGGCACCACCGCGCCGTTGCGGCGGATGATCTGGTAGTTGTTGAGGGGGCTGGTTGCCGTGTTTTCCTGGGTTTGCATGGTCAGGACACCGGTGTGCAGAGGGGGGGAGGCGGGGTTCAAGGCGGTTTGCATTTATTTCCTCGTCATCAGCAAATCTGTTGGTCTTGTGGAGCGGAATTTGGGGCTTGCGAGCGCCTTGCGGCGAAGCAGGGGCGGCGGGCAGAAAACACTATATATGGGGTGCACTGCGAATACAAGCCACTACCGGTAGTGTAGCGTCGCAGACACGTTTCACTCGGGCGCGAGCGTAAAAAATTGCACGCGGCAGGGCGCGCGCCGCAGTTTCCGACAACGGTCGCGCAGCCCTTGCGCGATGGATATTCGGGTGGTCAGCGCCAGCAAACATGCGGCCTTGCGCCGCATTTGTGCGCACAGGCCGCATGGTGGCGTGCATGGGCGTCATCGGGGGTGCACGTCGACCGCGCGACGTGAGCGCCTGCCTAGTGTGTGCCTTCGGGAAAATACCGAGATGGCCAGCCCAGGGCCTGCTGGAGTTCGGACCACCGAAAGCCTGCGCCCGGGTCGGCCTTGCGTCCTGGTGCGATGTGTTCATGCCCGGCGATATGCTGCACCGGATAGCGTTGACCCAGGGCGGCGCACAGACTGGACAGCGTCTCGTACTGCGCAGGCTCGAACTCGCCGCCTTCCAGTCCTTCGAGCTCGATGCCGATGGAGTCGTCATTGCAGTTGTCGCGTCCCCGGTAGCAGGACGTGCCGGCATGCCAGGCGCGCTCTGTGCAGCTCACGAACTGCCAGAGTTCGCCCTGGCGACGGATGTAGAAGTGGGAGGACACTTCCATGCCCGTGATGGCCTGGAAGTAGGGGTGGGCATTCCAGTCCAGGGTGTTGGTGAAGAGGCGCTGCACTTCGTCGCCGCCGTACTGCCCCGGCGGTAGGCTGATCGAGTGCACGACGATCAGGTCGATCTGTGCGCCGCTCGGCCGCGGGCCGAAGTTGGGTGAATCGAGCCGGCGGGCATAGCGGTACCAGCCATCCTCCCAGAGGCTGGAGCACGGAGCATCGGTCAGCGGTTTCATGCGCCGGCGTCGTTGCCCTGCGGCGTCTCGATGTTCAGGCGCGCGATGCGGTAGCGGATCTGGCGCAGGCTGATGCCCAGCTTGGCGGCCGCGGCCGTACGATTGAAGCCCGTCTCCTGCAGGGCCTTGATCAGGATGTCACGCTCCTGGCGGTCGAGATGCCCCTGCAGGTCGGAAGGCAGCTCGCTCGGGGTGAGTGTGGCCGGGGTGCTGGCGCTGGTCGGCAACACGCCGGGGACGGTGGGCGTGATTTCCGGGTCCAGCGGATCGAAGATGGCCGGCGTGGTGTCCACACTGTCCAGGCTGAGTTCACCGCCTTCGCTCAGGGCCACGGCGCGGTGCAGCAGGTTTTCGAGCTCGCGCACATTGCCGGGCAGCGGGTGCCGGGCCAGCTGTCCCAGCAGGACCGGCGTGAGGCGTGGCACGGGCAGGCCCGACTCCTGCGCGATGCGCGCCAACAGGGCATCGCACAGGGCCGGCAGGTCTTCGCGCCGCTCGCGCAGGGGAGGGATATCGATCTCGATCACGTTGAGCCGGTAATAGAGATCCTGTCGGAAGCGCCCTTCCTGCACCTCGCGCGCCAGATTGCGGTGGGTGGCGCTGATGATGCGCACGTCCACGCTTTCCTCCAGCGTGCCGCCGACCGGGCGTACGCAGCGCTCCTGGATGGCGCGCAGCAGCTTGGACTGCATGGACAGCGGCAGGTCGCCGATCTCGTCGAGGAAGAGGGTGCCACCGCGCGCGGCCTGGAAGTAACCGTCGCGGTCGGCGTTGGCACCGGTGTAGGCGCCCTTCTTCACGCCGAAGAACTCGGTTTCGAGCAGATTTTCCGGAATGGCGCTGCAATTGACCGCCACCAGAGGGCCGCTGCCGCGGTGGCTGCAGGCATGCAGCGCCTGGGCGGTCAGTTCCTTGCCCGTGCCCGACTCGCCACTGATCAGCACCGGCGCCATGCTGCGTGCAACCTTGACGATGCGTTCGCGCACCTGCCGGATGGCCGGCGAGTTGCCGACCAGGCGCTGCAGGCAGAGCTCGGCAGCCGAGGACGGGGCGCTGGCCGTCTGGCGCGCGGCGGGCGTTGCAGCTTGCGGGGCCTGGCGTGCGGCCAGGGCATCCTGCACGGCCGAGGCGATCACCGTGCGGAACTGCTTGAGATCCACCGGTTTGCTCAGGTAGTCGAAGGCGCCGGCCTTGAGCGACTCGACGGCGTTCTCGGCCGAGCCATAGGCGGTGATGACCACGCAGCGCTCGCTGCGCTGCAAGGCGCGCAGGCGCTGGATCAGTTCGATGCCTAGTCCGTCAGGCAGGCGCATGTCGGTGATCAGCACCTCGTAGCGTCGCTCCAGCAGCTGCTGCCAGGCGCCGGCCACAGTTTCGGCCACATCGACACGGTAGCCCTCACGCAGCAAGGTCAGCTCGTAGAGCGTGCGCAGATCGGGCTCATCGTCCACGACCAGGATGCTGGGGTTGGTGCCGGGGGCCGCTGTCGTCATGGGGCAGAGTCGTTGCGTGCGGCGGCGGCGGGACTCGCAGCAGACCGGCGCAGGGCGATGAAGAATTCGTTGCCGTCCATCAGGGTGTCTCGGGCGATACGTCGGGCCCGGTGGTAGCCGATGGCGGCGCCGTGCCCTTCACACAATTCCCGGCAAATATACAGCCCCAGGCCGCTGGAGCGGCTTTCCGACGAGAAGAAAGGCTCGAACAGGTGCTGCTCGACCGAAGGTTCCATGGGCGGGCCATCGCTCCACACGGCCAGCAGTGCCTGGCCGCTGGCGTCGGCGCGGACATGGACCTGGATGGCGCCGGCCTGGGGGCTTGCATGGCGGCGGGCGTTGTCCAGCAGATTGACCAGGACGCGACGCAGGTGCTCGGGGTCGAAATTCACGGCCAGAGGGACAGGGGACAGATGCAGACTCAGCCGGCCAGCACTGCCCGTCTGTTCGGACCAGTCCTGCACGATGCGCTGCACGCTTTGGTTGAGTTCGAGCACGCGGGGCTCGAAGTTCGCCGTGAGCTTGCCGGCGCGCGAGATGTTGAGCACGTCGTCGACGATGCGGTCCAGGCGCTGGGCATTCTGGCCCACCATCCGCGTCAGGC
>JAIERT010000329.1 GCA_019746735.1 Burkholderiaceae bacterium
CGGCCCAGCGAGCCCAGGGGCTTGGTCTTGTGGTCGAGCTTGTGCTGCAGGCGCTGGGCCAGCGTGGCATCGTGCAGGTCGGGGATGGGCGGTATCTGGAAGTTCATGGCTGGATCAGGCGGGTGAGCACACCGGGCTCGAAATGTTCTTCAATGTAGTCGGCCAGGCGCTCGAAGACGGATTCCAGCGTGGGCACCTGGGCGCCGAACAGCGCCTGCAGCACGGCCGGGTCTTCGAACAGGCCGTGCAGGTAGACGCCAAGCACATGGCCTGCATCGTTCTGCCAGGCCAGGCCGGGGATGAGCTCGCGCGCCACGTCGCCGCCGGCCGCCATGGCCGGGTGCTGGGTCGTCTGGCCGTGGTGGATCTCGTAGCCCTGCACGGCGAGTTGGGCGAGCGCGGCCCAGGGGCCGCTCACGGTGCCGAAACGCGCCTGCGTGTGCTGCACGGTCTTGGCCGGTTCGAAGGCCGTGACCAGGGGCAGCAGGCCCAGACCGGGCGCGTTGCCGTCGATGCCATGCGTGTCGATCAGCGCTTCGCCGAGCATCTGCAGGCCGCCGCAGATGCCCAGCACCGCCCTGCCCTGCGCCGCGTGCGCCGCGATGGCGCGGTCCAGGCCCTGCGCGCGCAGCCAGGCCAGGTCGCTGCTCGTGTGCTTGGAGCCGGGCAGGATGATCCAGTCCACGTCCACCAGGTCGGCCGGGCTGCGTGCCCAGCGCAGGCTCACGCCGGGCACGTTCTTGAGCGGCTGGAATTCGTCGAGGTTGCTGATGCGCGGATAGGCCACGACGGCGATGCGGGTGTGGACCGCGCCACTGGCCGTGTGGCGGTCGTCGAAGACGCCATCCTCTTCAGGCAGGCCGTGCTGCCACCACATGGGCAGGGTGGCGACCACGGGCACGCCCGTGAGGTCCTGCAGCTGCTGCGGGCCGGGGGCCAGCAGGGTCGCATCCCCGCGAAACTTGTTGAGCACGAAGCCACGGAGCAGCGCGCGGTCGGCCTCGGGTAGCAGGGCCCAGGTGCCGTAGAGGTGGGCGAAGGCACCGCCGCGGTCGATGTCGGTCACGAGCAGGCAGCGCGCCTGCACATGGCGGGCCACGCGCAGGTTCACGATGTCGCTGTCCATGAGGTTGATCTCGGCCGGCGAGCCCGCGCCTTCGATCACCACCACATCGTTCTCGGCCATCAGTGCGTCGAGCGCGCGCGCCACACTGGGCCAGACTTTCTCGCTGCGGCCGCGCCAGTCCATGCGCGTCAGCGCCTCGTCGACCTGGCCCAGCAGCACGACCTGGCTGTGCGTGTCGCGCTCGGGCTTGAGCAGCAGCGGGTTCATGCGCGTAGTGGCGGCACAGCGCCGTGGTGAGCCAGCTCTTGCCGGCGCCGCTGGTCGTGCCCAGCACCATGACGGCCCGGGCGCTCATGCCCGCACCTCGCCCTCTTCGATCAGCTGCTGCCAGGCGGCGCGCAGCGCGTCCTGCGAGGCCGGCGGCAGCACACCCAGGCGCACCTGGCCCGGCAGGCCGAAGGACGCCGCCGCGCGCAGCTTGATGCCGCGCGCACGCAGGGCCTGCAAGGCCAGGGCCAGCGCCGGCCCCTGCACGGTGGTGCGGGCGCAGAAGAAATTGGCCAGGCTGGGCGCGCATTGCCAGCCCAGCGACTCGCACAGACCGAGCTGCCGCGCCTTCCAGGCGCGCAGCGTATCGAGGCTCGCGCGCAGCCAGGCCTGCACGTCCTCGCGCACCCAGGCCTGCAAGAGCGCCACGCCGTGGGCGCCCAGCGGCCAGGAGGGACAGAGGGCTTCAAGCTGGGCCACGGTCTCGTCGGCCTGCAGCGGGGCGATCACATAGGCGGCGCGCACGCCGGTCAGGCCCAGGGCCTTGTTCGGTGTCCAGAGCTGCCAGACCTGATCCAGCGCCTCGGGCTGGAGGCTGGGCTGGCCCTGCAGGCGCAGGGGCTCGTAGGCGCGGTCGAGCACGCACAGCGGGGCTGCACGCACCAGCTGCGGCAGTTCGGCTTGCGCCTGGCCCAGCGGACTGGAAGGCTCGCAGGCCCAGACCAGGCTGGCACTGTGCACCTCGTCGATCTGGCGCAGACCCCAAGCCAGCGCAGCGGATGCGTAGTCACCGTAGCAGTGCACGGGCAGCCAGACGCTGCGAGGGCCGCGCTGTGCGACCCAGGCGCTGATGCGGTGGATGAACTCGCTCGCGCTTGCGGCCAGCAGCACGCGGCCGGGCGCCACGCCATGCCAGCCGGCCAGCTGCGCGCGCAGCGCGGCATAGGAAGGGTCGGGGTAGTGCGTGGCGTCGGCGGCCTGCAGGGCGGCCAGGGCCTGGGGACAGGGGCCGCAGGCATTGCTGTTGGTGGAGAAGTCGTGCACGGGCACACCGAGTGCATCGGGGCCGCCATGCAGCTGTTGCGTGATCATGCGCGATTCTCGCCCACGAAGAACAGGGCCGCGGCCAGCAGCACGGCCCACAGCAGGACCGCGCGCTCGCCCAGCCGCACGGCCCGTGCGGTGTCGGCGGTCTGCGGCACGCGGCCGGCCTCGTGCAGCACATAGACACCGGGCTTGCCCAGGCGCACGTCGAGCGCCAGCGCCATGGCCGCCATGGGCCAGCCACTGTTGGGCGAAGGTGTGCGCGGCGCCTGCGCCCACAAGGCACGCCAGGGCAGGCCGCCGCGTACCAGTGCCAGCAGCAGCGCGGTGAGGCGCGCCGGCAGCCAGGACAGCACGTCATCCGCGCGCGCCGCCCACTTGCCGGCCCAGGTCCAGTCGCGGCCTGAGCGCAGACCGCGGTAGCCCCACATGGCGTCGGCGGTGTTCGCGTAACGGTAGAGCGCCGCACCCGGCAGGCCCAGCAGCACGAACCAGAACAGCGGCGCCACCACCGAATCATTCAGGTTCTCGGCCAGGGACTCGATGGCGCTTTCACGCACCTGATGTTCATCGAGCGCACTGACGTCGCGGCTGACCAGACGCGCCAGCTGCGCGCGCCCGCTCTCCAGGCTGGTCTGCAAGGCGGCTTCGACCGCCTGCACCTCGTCCCGCAACATGCGCCAGGCCAGCAGAGGCTTGAGCAGCAGGCCCAGCAGCAGCGCGCCGGCCACGGGGTGCCAGGCCAGCACGAGCCATTGCAAGGCCAGGGATACGATCAAAACAAGCGCCGCCCCCACCCACCAGGCCAGGGCGCCGAGCCAGAAACGTCGGTAGTCCGCAGCGCCGGGCTGCGAGCGCTGCGGCGCCAGCCGCTGCCCGACCCAGCCGAGGTACTGGCCCATCCACACCACCGGATGCCAACGCACTGGCGGTTCGCCCAGCCAGCGGTCCACCAGCAACGCCAGCCACAGGGCCGCGACCAACCCCAGCGGCCAGGACGGCGCGTGTGCCAGGCTGTTCATCATTCCGACGCACCGGCCAAGAGGCTGGCGCCCTGGCCCCAGCGGTCATCGAACACCAGACCGGTCAGGGCCTTGCGCTGCGCCCAGCCCTCCTGGACCAACATGGGTTCAGCGTAGTAGCCCTGCACCGGCCCCAGACACAGCAGCGCGATCGGCTCGGCACCGGCCGGCAGGTGCAACAGGTGCGCCACGGCAGTCGGCTCGAACAGCGACACCCAACCCATGCCCAGCCCTTCGGCGCGTGCCGCCAGCCAAAGGTTCTGGATGGCGCAAGCCGCTGAAGCCAGGTCCATCTGCGGCAGCGTGCGGCGGCCGAACACGTGGCGCTCGCGCCCGTCGGCCAGGCAGACCACCAGCAGTTCGGCCGCTTCGAGCAGCCCTTCCACCTTGAGCCGCATGAAGTCGTCTTCGCGCTCACCCAGGGCACGTGCGGTTTGCACGCGCTCCAGCTCCACCAGCCCATGCAACTGCTGGCGCCGTGCGGCTTGCGTGATGCGGATGAAACGCCAGGGCTGCATGAAGCCCACGCTGGGTGCGTGATGCGCCGCTTGCAGCAGACGCCGCAACACTTCGGGCGCGACCTGTCCGCCGGCGAAGTGGCGCATGTCGCGCCGCTCGGCGATGGCCCGGTACACCGCGGCCACGTCAGCAGCGCTGAACGGCTCGGCGGGGACCAGGGTGACGGGGTCGCGCTCCATGAGGATCAGTCTTCAATCCCTCGCTGGGCGGGAATGCCGGCCTTGAACGCGTGTTTGATGAGCGTCATCTCGGTCACCGTATCGGCCAGCTCGATGATCTCGGGCGGGCAGCGCCGGCCCGTGAGCACCACGTGGACCTCTTTGGGCCGCGCGCGCAGGGTCTGCAGCACCTCGTCGAGCGGCAGCCAGCCGTAGATCAGCGGGTAGGTGATCTCGTCGAGCACGACGAGGAAGTAGTCACCCGAGAGGATGGATGCCCGCGCCCGGGCCCAGCCCTCGCGCGCGAGCTGGGCCGAATGCTCCAGGTCCTGGCTCTTCCAGCTGAAACCGTCGCCCAGGCCCTCGATGGGGATGCCGATCTGCTCGAACATGCGGTGTTCACCGAAGCGCGCCGTGGGCACCTTCATGAACTGGTAGATCTTCACGGCCTTGCCGCGGCCGTGCGCGCGCAGGGCCAGGCCGAACGCGGCCGTGCTCTTGCCCTTGCCGTCGCCGGTGTTGACGAGGATAAGGCCGCGGCGTTCGCCCTCGGGCTTCTCATAGGGCTTGTCGGTGGGGGGTGTTTCGATCTGCATGGTTCAGAGTTTGGGCAGGGACAGCCATTGGCCGGCCACCTGCTGGATGTGGATGCGTTCGTCGAACACGGCCTCGAGCGCGCGATGCGTGGCCGGGTCGCCGCAGGCTCCGTGGTGCGTGATGCGGCCGGCGGCCATGATGAGCAGGTCGTCGGACTGCAGGGCCAGCGGCAGCTCGTGCAGCACGCTGACGACCGTCTTGCCCTGGCGCACGAGGTCGCGCAC
>JAIERT010000380.1 GCA_019746735.1 Burkholderiaceae bacterium
GCCAAGGGCAAGGTCAACGAGCTGGCCAAGATGCTGCCCAAGTACTACGAGGTGCGCGGCTGGGACAAGGAAGGCCGACCGACGGCCGACACCAAAAAACGTCTGGGTCTCTGAGCCCACACCGTTCGGGACAGGAAAGCGGCTCGGCGCAGCCGCTTTCCATTCGGGAGTTCACCATGCATCATGTCATCCTCGGTGCCGGCCCGGCCGGCGTCATCGCGGCCGAAACCCTGCGCAAGCACGCGCCGGGTGACCGCATCACCCTGGTGGGCGAGGAGCGCGAGGCACCTTACTCGCGCATGGCCATTCCCTATCTGCTGATCGGCAACATCGGCGAAGACGGCACGCTGCTGCGCAAGGGCGCGCGCCACTACAGCGATCTGCGCATCGAGACGGTGCAGGCGCGTGCGACGTCGGTCGACGTTAAGGCCAAGTCGGTGAAGCTCGATAACGGCACCACCCTGGCCTTCGACACCCTGCTGGTCGCCACCGGCTCCACGCCCGTGAGCGCGCCCATCCCCGGCATCCAACTGCCCGGCGTGCACAGCTGCTGGACCCTGGCCGATGCGCGCGCCATCCAGGCCCGCGCAGCCAAGGGCGCGCGCGTGCTGCAGATGGGCGCGGGCTTCATCGGCTGCATCATCCTGGAAGCGCTGGCGGCGCGCGGCGTGCAGCTCAGCGTGGTGGAGATGGGTGACCGCATGGTGCCGCGCATGATGGGGCCGATGGCCGGCGGCATGATCAAGCAGTGGGTGGAGTCCAAGGGGGTGACGGTCTACACCGGTACCAAGGTGGAATCCATCACCCAGGGCGCGGGCCAGTCCCTGGACGTGAAACTCTCCAGCGGCAAGACATTGAACGTGGACCTGGTCATCAGCGCCACGGGCGTGAAGCCAGCCATCGGTTTTCTCGAAGGCTCGGGGGTCAAGTGCCTGCTGGGCGTGCTGACCGACGAGCACATGCAGAGCAATGTGCCGGGCATCTATGCCGCGGGCGACTGCGCCGAGGCCTTCGACAAGATCAGCGGCCAGGCCATCGTGAGCGCCATCCAGCCCAATGCGGCCGAGCAGGCGCGCGTGGCGGCCATCAACATGGCGCTGCAGGGACGGCCGGGGCAGCGTGCCGTGCTGCACGGCGTGACCCAGATCAACGTGCTCGACACCCTGGGCCTGATCTCCACCAGTTTCGGCCACTGGCAAGGCGTGAGTGGTGGACAGAAGGCCGAACTGACCGACGCCGTCAACTGGCGCCACCTGAGCCTGCAGTTCAAGGACGATGTGCTCGTGGGCTGCAACAGCGTGGGCTGGACCGATCACGTGGGCGTGATGCGCGGCCTGGTGGAAGACCAGGTGAAGCTGGGCAGCTGGAAGGACGAGCTGCTCAAGGACCCCACCCAGCTCGTGCCAGCCTACCTGGCCAGTGCGCAGGCCCAGGGCGCATGGAACGGCCCGGGCGACGAGCGGCGCCGATAATGCGCCGATGAAGATCACCTTCAAGCTCTACGCTTCGCTGACCGACTACCTGCCGTCGCAGGCTCGCGGTGACAACCAAGTGCAGATCGACGTGGCGCCCGGTGCCACCATCGCCCAGGTGGCCGAGCCCTTCGGCCTGCCCCCAAAGCTGGTGCACCTGGTGCTGGTCAATGGCGTCTACGTGCCGCCGGCCGAGCGCGCCACGCGGGCGCTCAGCGAAGGGGACGTGCTGGCGATCTGGCCGCCGATCGCGGGTGGCTGAGTCGGCGGCCAAGCCTGTGCAGTCCTACTACCCCGAGACCTTCGAGCGCGACATGGCCTGCACCGGGGCCGAGTGGTGCGCCTGGCTGCCGGCAGCCATCGGAACCCATCACTACGAGTTGAGAGAGAGCGCCGCACAGGTGCAGATCGGCGGCGGCGTGCTGCAACTCGCCTGGCAGGTGCAGCCTCCCCGCGTGATCGCCCTCGTGCGCCTGCCGCGCCTGCTGGTCCGCTTTGCCTTCCAGGACGTGGCCGAGGCCGAGCGCCTGGCGTTCATGCAGCGCTTCGACCTCTACACCCAGCGCGGCGGGGGCTGAAGCGTCTCTTACCAGCGCACCAGCAAGCGTCCCTTGAGCACCTTGCTCTCCAGGCGCGTGAGGGGCGTGTCACCCTTCTGGATGCAGGCGCCGCTGCTCACGTCGAACTGCCATTCGTGCTTGGGGCAGGTGAGCTTGAGGCCTTGGAGCGCGAGTTCGGGGATGTTGGTGCTCTGGTGCGGGCAGCGGCTGTCGTAGACCTGATAGGCCTTGCCCTCGCGGTAGATGAAGAGGCCGCGGCCCGCGTGTTCGGTGCGTCGCACCTCGCCGTCGGGCAGATCTTTCGCGGCCATCACGTCGCGCCACTGCGGGGGCTCGCCCTGGAGCGCTGCGGGCGCAAACTCGGGCAGCTGCATGGCCAGGATGACATCGGTGGCCCAGACGATCTTGGACAGGCCCAGCGTGGGGAAGGCCATGAGCAGGGCGTCGATGACTTCGGCGCCGCTGCAGCCCTCGCGCAGCGCACGCTTGACGTACTGGCGCAGGCCGCGCTCGGTCTGCGCGTCCACCTTGGTGATGACCGAGATCAGCGCACGCGTCTTGGGGTCGAGCAGCTTGCCGGCGTCCTTGAGGAAGCTGAAGTAATGGCCCATGGCTTCGGGCCGGGCCTGGACGAGGTAGTCGAGCGCGTCGCTCATAGGGGTGCTCCGGGGTGCAGGGGCGGCAGCTGCGCCGCCTCATCGTGGGTCAGGCGCGTGCGCGCGCCGGTCTCGGTGTCGAACCAGTCCAGCGTGCCGTGCAGGCGCACGACGTCGCCGACGATGAGCAGGCTGGGCGAGCTGAAGCCGCTGCCTGCTGCCTTGCCCGGCAGGTCGGCCAGGGTGCCGGTGAGCACCCGCTGCGTGGCCAGGGTGCCGTGCTGCACGAGCGCGATGGGCCGCGTGGCCGGTGCGCCATGCGCGATCAGCTGCCGGCAGATTTCGGTCAGGCCGCTCAGGCCCATGTAGATCACCACCGTCTGTTGGGGGCGGACCAGCGCGGCCCAGTCGAGCTCGGGGTTGCCGTCCTTGAGGTGGCCGGTGACGAAGAGGCAGCTCTGCGCATGGTCGCGGTGGGTGAGCGGGATGCCGGCATAGCAGGCCACGCCGCTGGCGGCCGTGATGCCGGGCACCACCTCGAAGGGGATGCCCTGCTCGCCGAGCTTCTGCATCTCCTCGCCGCCGCGGCCGAAGATGAAGGGGTCACCGCCCTTGAGCCGCACGACCTGCTTGCCGGCGCGGGCCAGCTGCACCAGCAGGGCGTTGATCTGCTCCTGGCGCAGCGTGTGTTCGTTGCGGCGCTTGCCAGCGTAGATGCGCTCGGCCTTGGAATTGGCCAGGGCCAGCACGCCGTCAGAGACCAGGTTGTCGTAGACCAGCACGTCCGCGCTGGCCAGCAGGCGTGCGGCGCGCAGGGTCAGCAACTCGGGGTCGCCCGGACCCGCGCCCACGAGGTAGACGCGGCCGGGGACGTGAGTGGGTGCAGGGGTCATCAGCGGGCCAGAAAGAGGGAGACGCTCTTGAGCCCGGCCACGGTGAGCAGCAGCGAACCGAAGAGATGCAGTGACGCGGTGCCCAGGGCCAGGCCGTAACGCGCCTGCTGCAGCATGGCTACGACCTCGGCCGAGAAGCTGGAGAAGGTGGTCAGCGCGCCGAGAAAGCCGGTGATGAGCAGCAGGCGCCAGCTTGGGTCGAGCTGGGGCAGGGCCTGGAACACGGCCACGGCCACGCCCACGAGGTAGCCACCGATGAGGTTGGCGGCCAGCGTGCCCCAGGGCAGCAAGGCGCCCGGCGAGCTGAGCCACAGGCCGAGCCGCCAGCGCAGCAGCGCACCGGCGCAGGCACCGAGGCAGAGGGCGAGGACGGGGAGCATGGGGGGAGTTTAGCGCTGGCAGCCCGGGTCCAGGCCCGGCTGTGGCATGCTGCGCGGGGCCTCTCTGGAAGGTGGCCGTATCAGGAGGGTTGCGCTGGATGATGTCCCATGAATCGAATGTGTCGCAGGCCACAGCGCACTGGGCCCGGCTGTTTGCCAGCGCCGATCCGGAGCGCATGGCGGCGCTGTACCTGCCGGAGGCCGTGCTCTGGGGTACCTTCGCGACCCGGCTGATCCAGGGACGGCCCGGCATCCGGGATTACTTCGTGCGGGCCTTTGCCTCCGGCGTCTCGCCGCGGGCCGAGCTGGGTGAGCATGTGGCGCGGGTCTATGGCGCGCTGGCCGTGTGCTCGGGCCACTACACCTTCACGCTGGGCGTGCAGGGCGAGTCCCGTACCCTGCCGGCGCGCTTCAGCTTCACCTTCCAGCAGCAGGACGGCCTGTGGCTGATTGCCGATCACCATTCCTCGCTGATGCCGACGGCAGCCTAGGCGGGCTGGGTCTCAGAGCCGCATCTGCTGCGGCAGCCAGGTCACCAGGCCCGGGACGAACCAGATCAGCAGCACCGCCAGCACCATGAGCCCGAACATGGGCAGGGAGACGCGGGCAATCCAGGGCAGCTGGCGGCCCGTCATGCCCTGCAGCACGAAGAGGTTGAAGCCCACGGGGGGCGTGATCTGCGCCATCTCGACCACGATGACCACGAAGATGCCGAACCACAGCGGGTCGATGCCGGCCTTCTGCACCGTGGGCATGAGCACGCCCATGGTGAGCACGACCATGGAGATGCCGTCCAGGAAGCAGCCCAGCAGGATGAAGAAGACGGTGAGCGCCAGCACGAGCCCGAAGGGGCTCAGACCGATGGAGCCGATCCACTCGGCCAGGTGGCGCGGCAGGCCGATGTAGCCCATGGCCAGGGTCAGGAAGGCGGCGCCCGCGAGGATCAGCGCGATCATGCAGTACAGGCGCGTGGCGCCCAGCAGCGCGTCCCAGAAGGTGTGGCGGTCCAGCG
>JAIERT010000096.1 GCA_019746735.1 Burkholderiaceae bacterium
GATTTCTTCACGCAGAGACTCCGTTTCGTGGAATTCTCTACTCCCGGCTGGATCAGGTTTTCGAGGAGGCTTCACGTGGACTCCGACCTGCGGCACTCGTCTGCAGGAATTTTGCAGGAATCATTCGGGTAGATGCCGGTAAAATTGATTAGGACGAAGTAAGGTAAGTCACTGATTTAATTGAGCTTTGGCCTTGGGTCAGAGGGGCTGAGAACAACTCATAATCCCTTGGTCGCTGGTTCGAGCCCAGCACGCCCTACCATTCCCGCACTATGCTCACTGCTTGCGTCGGATCACCGTCGCGCGCTTTTCATCGTCCTTGTAGTGATAGGCCCGCTCGCCGTTGCGCCAGGTACCCAGCCACAGCATGTTGAGCGTGATCGCGTCATGGTCCTGGGCAGAGAAGGGACGGTCGTAGGTGGTGACCACGCCGCGGTAGATGCTGCTCGGGTTCTCCAGCCCGGCCTTGAGACCCGGACCGCTGATGTCGCCCTTGGCGTCGTACATGGCACGTACCAGCAGGTTGACCGCATCGTAGGTTTGTGCGGCCGACATCATGGATCCGATGGGGGTTTCCTTGCGCAGCTTGCCGTAGTTGCGCAGGAAGGTGCTGTTGCGCTCCAGAAAGATGTTGGGCAGCACCGTCTGGACCATCAGTGCGCCTTCGACCTTGCCTCCCGAGACGTTGAAGGCCGAAGCATGCGACAGGCCCCAGGGGCCGAACTGCGGCACTTTCCAGCCGACGGCCACCCGGCTGGCCGAAATCACGCCCTGCTCGGGGCCGACGGTCCAGCCGATCAGTGCATCCGCACCGCTGTCGCGCAACTGCCGGATCTCGTCGTCCAGTGTCTTGACCCCGACCTTGAAGCGGACCACCGCCTGGGGTTTGAGGCCGGCTCGGTTCAGGGCGGCTTCCAGGTCCTTGAGTCCGGCATCGCCGTAGCCTGTGGTGTCGACCAGCAACGCCACCTTGTTCAGCCCGCGCTTGACGATCTCGTCGACGAGGAACTGTGTCTGGTGCTGGTCCGGTGCCGAGGTCCGGAAGATGTAGCTCTGGGCCGCCGGGTACTTGGCCGTGATGGCCGATCCGGTGGCGCAGGACACGATGAGCGGGCTCTTGTTATCCTGAAACACATCCAGGGCCTTCATGGCCACGCCCGTATTGCAGAATCCGATGGTGGCGGCCACTTTCTGCTGCAGTACCAGCTCTTGTGCGTGCTTGAGGCCCACATCGTTGTTGGCCTCGTCGTCGCGCACCAGCAGTTCGATGGGACGACCCAGGTAGCCGCCCACCTGATTGATCTCCTGCACCGCCACCTGCGCGCCGATCAGGGCGCTGTTGCCCATGTCGGAGGACCCCCCCGTGAGCGGAAAGATCAGCCCGATGCGCACGGGGGTGGTGTTGATCTGGGCCTGGGGCACGGCATGGGCCAAGCCCAGGCAGAGTGCAGCCAGCAAGCCGGCGCGGCGGCGTAGTGCATGCATGGAAAATTCTCCTCTTGTAGGTTTCCCTGACAGATTAGCGCAAGGGCGATAGCCTTGTGTTGCTCTGTGGCCTGCCCTGTTGGGCCCAGGTCACAGCGCAACACAGGAAAAGCTGTGCTACAATTCAAAGCTTCGCGGCTGTAGCTCAGCTGGATAGAGTACTTGGCTACGAACCAAGGGGTCGTGGGTTCGATTCCTGCCAGCCGCACCAAAACGAGAAAGCCTGCAACTGCAAAGTTGCAGGCTTTTTTCTTGCAGCCCAGAATATCCGGTTCCAGGAACCCGTCATGAGCAAGGCCTTCACCCGCGAAACCGATCACGACGAGGATGATGAAGCGCAGCTGCCCGCCCTGCCCACGGGTGGCAAGAACTACATCACGCCCGCCGGCTACGCGCGCCTGCGGGCCGAACTGATGCAGCTGATCGATGTGGAGCGACCCAAGGTGGTCGAGGTGGTGCACTGGGCGGCCAGCAACGGCGACCGCTCCGAGAACGGCGACTATCTCTATGGCAAGAAGCGCCTGCGCGAGATCGACCGTCGCATCCGTTTCCTGACCAAGCGACTCGAGATTGCCGAGGTGACCGACCCCAGTGTCCATCACGGCAGCGATCAGGTGTTCTTCGGCGCCACGGTGACCTATGCCGATGCGACAGGCAGCGAGCGCACCATCACCATCATGGGCATCGACGAGGCTGACAGCCTGCAGGGCCAGGTGAGCTGGGTCGCGCCGGTGGCAAGGACCTTGCTGAAATCACGCGTTGGCGACGTGCTCAAGCTCGTGACGCCGGCCGGGGTGGACGAGATCGAGGTGCTGGCCGTGCAGTATCCGGCCCCGGTGGCGCCGGCCTGAATCAGGGGTTGGCGCTGCCGCGGCGTGCGCGCAATACCGAGGGTGTGCGCTTGAGGGTGCGCAGCACGTCGGCCAGGTGCACGCGGTCGCGCACGCCGATGACGAAGCGCAGATCCGTGGCTTCCTGGGCCGCTTCGTGGCCCATGTCAATGTGGGTGATGTCGGCTTCCGAGCTGGCCAGGGCCGAGGCCACGCGGGCCAGCACGCCCTTGCCATTGTTGACCGTGACCACCACTGCCGTCTCGAAGGGCCGGGTCGGCTCGTCCGACCATTCCACGCCGATGAAGCGTTCGCTGTCCTTGCTCTGCAGCTTGCGGGCCACCGCGCAGTCCGCCGTGTGCACGACCAGTCCTTCGCCACGACCCAGGTAGCCCACAATCGCGTCGCCAGGGATGGGGCGGCAGCAAGGTGCGTACTGGACCGAGGCGTTCTCGCTGCCGTCCAGGGTGACCGGCGCGTGCCCGGCCGACTCCTGGGCTGCAAATCGTTCCCGGGTCAACAGCACGGCATCGGGTTTCGCGCCACTTTCGGTCAGCAGCGTGGCCATGCGCTTGGCGACGATGCTGGCGATGCGCTTGCCCAGTCCGATGTCCATCAGCAGTTCAGCACGGTTGCGGTTGCCCGTGAAGCGCAGCAGCTTGTCCCAGATGCCGGCACGGGTGCTGTCGTCATCGGTGGGGAAACGGTCGATGCCCTCGGCGCGCAGAGCCTGCAGCAACAGCTTTTCGCCCAGACCCTCGGATTCCGTCTGCGCCAGCGTCTTGAGGTGATGCCGGATCTTGGAGCGCGCACGCCCCGTGCGCACAAAACTCAGCCAGGCCGGATTGGGGGCCGGGACCGTGGACGTGACGACCTCGACCACGTCGCCATTCTTGAGCTCGGTGCGCAGGGGCACCTGCTCACCGTTGATACGCGCAGCCATGGTGCGGTCGCCGATATCGCTGTGGATGGCGTAGGCGAAGTCCACCACGGTGGCGCCGCGCGGCAGCGAGATGATCTTGCTCTTAGGGGTGAAGACGTAGACCGCCTCGGGGAAGAGGTCCACCTTGACGTGGTCCCAGAACTCGGCGGCGTCGCGCGTCTCGTTCTGGATGTCGAGCAGGGACTGCAGCCATTGCGCGCCCAGGCGCGCGGTCATGGGATTGTCGGGCTCGTTGGCCTTGTAGAGCCAGTGCGCCGCCACGCCAGACTCGGCCACCACGTGCATGGCTTCGGTGCGGATCTGGAACTCCACGTTCACGCCCGAGGGGCCGACCAGGGTGGTGTGCAGGGACTGGTAGCCATTGACCTTGGGGATGGCGATATGGTCCTTGAACTTGCCGGGCACCGGCTTGTAGAGCTGGTGCAGCGTTCCCAGGGCCGTGTAGCAGTCGGCCAGGGTGGGCACGATGATGCGAAAGCCGTACATGTCCGTGATCTGGGCAAAGCTCAGATGCTTTTCGTCCATCTTGCGGTAGATCGAGTACAGCGTCTTCTCACGTCCGGCGATGCGGATGGGCATCCGGGCGGCCTCGAAAGCCGTCTCGACTTCCTTGTGCACCTTGCCGATCAGGTCACGCCGGCGGCTGCGCGCCCGCTCCAGGGCCTTGGACAGGACGTTGTGGCGCCAGGGCCGCAGGTACTGGAAGGAAAGTTCCTGCAGCTCACGGTAGGTCTGGTTCAGCCCCAGGCGGTAGGCGATGGGGGCGTAGATTTCCAGCGTTTCGGAGGCGATGCGCGCCCACTTGGCGCGCGGCGCGTCCGAGAGCGTGCGCATGTTGTGGCTGCGGTCGGCCAGCTTGATCAGGATGACACGCACATCGCGCGCCATGGCCAGCAGCATCTTGCGGAAGGACTCGGCCTGGCTTTCCTCGCGGGTATTGAACTGCAGCTTGTCCAGCTTGGTCAGTCCGTCCACCAGTTCCGCCACGGGAGAGCCGAAGCGCTCGATGAGTTCGGATTTGCTGATGCCGCAATCTTCCAGCGCATCATGCAGCAGCGCGGCCATCAGGGCCTGGGCGTCGAGTTTCCAGTCGGCACACTGGGCAGCGACGGCAATGGGGTGGGTGATGTAGGGCTCGCCGCTGTTACGCAGCTGGCCCAGATGGGCCTCGTCGGCATAGCGGTAGGCCTGGCGCACCTGCTCCAGGTCCACCGGGGACAGGTAGTCCAGCCGGGCGGTCAGGCTGGCAAAGCTGGCTGCTGCCGCATTGGCCGCAGCCGGGTCCGCCGGGTCGGTCAGACCCGGGGTCGCAGGGGCGGCAGTGGGGGCATGCAAGAGAGCGCTCACCCCTCGAATATATAGCGCTACGCGGGCTGCCGCTTCCAGACAATAAAAAAGCACCGCGAACGGTGCTTTTCATCGGGGCCGGCGCAGGATCAGGTCGGGACCTTCTTGAGCATTTCCAGGCCCACCTTGCCTTCGGCGATCTCGCGCAGGGCGGTCACGCCGGGCTTGTTCTTGCTCTCGATCTTGGGCGCATGGCCCTGGCTCAGCATGCGGGCGCGGTAGGTTGCGGCCAGCACGAGCTGGAAGCGGTTCGGAATCTTCTCAAGGCAGTCTTCGACGGTGATACGGGCCATGTTGTGTAACTCCAGTGGGCCGGGACAACCGGCATCAG
>JAIERT010000279.1 GCA_019746735.1 Burkholderiaceae bacterium
GGTGTCGAGCTCGGCTACCAGCCCGATGACATGACGGCGGGCATGGCGCTCAAGGCCGCGGTCGAGGACCTGGGCATGAACCCGGCCGGCGCGGGCGTGCTGCAGGACATCCAGGCCGCCATCCAGTACGCGGCGCAGGCCGGCAAGGTGGGCGTGGTGGGTTATTGCTGGGGCGGCCTGCTGACCTGGCGCACGGCCTGCCTGCTGCAGGGGGTGAGCGCCGCCGTGCCCTATTACGGTGGCGGCATCACGACCGAGGCCGAGATCGCGCGCGCGCCCAAGTGTCCGGTGCTGGCGCACTTCGGCGAGCAGGACCACTGGATTCCGCTCGACGGCGTCGAGGCCTTCAAGCGCGCCCATCCCGAGGTCGAGGTCCACATCTATGCGGCCAACCACGGCTTCAACTGCGACCACCGCGGCAGCTACAACGCCGATGCCGCCCGCCTTGCGCGCGAGCGCACGCTGGCCTTCTTTGCCAGACACGTGGGCTGAGCATGAAGGCCCTGCTGGCTTCACTGCTGCTGGTCTCGGGCGCTGCGCTGGCTGCCGACTACGGTGGTCCGCTGTTCGACGCCCATCTGCACTACAACGACGAGGCCTGGCAGGGCCCGCATCCACTGGACGATGTGCTGACCCGCATGCAGCGCAACGGCGTGCGCGCCATCATCGCCAACAGCCGGCCCAATGACGGCACCAAGACGCTGGCCGCGGCGCGCGAGCAGACGCGCGCCGCCGGTGTGACCGTGGTGCCCTTCATCCGCCTCTACCGCAACCGCGACGACTACAGCAACTGGTTCCGCGACGAGAGCATCTATGCCATGGTGCAGCAGGAGCATGCGCGCGGCACGGCGGCCGGACCCTACCGCGGGATTGGCGAGTTCCATCTCTACGACAGCGCCAATGCCAACGGCCCGGTGGCGAAGAAGCTCATGCAGTACGCGCAGCAGCACGAGCTGGCCGTGCTGGCCCATGTGGACGACGTCGCCATCGATCTGCTGATGGCGCACGCGCCGAACGCCCGCCTGATCTGGGCGCACACCGGTATCGGCGGCGCCCCGGTGGCGCGCGTGCAGGCCCTGCTGGAGAAGTATCCGAAGCTCATGGGCGAGCTGTCCTACCGCCCCGGCCTGAGCTGTGTGGACGATCGTGGCCAGGAGCGGCTCTGCCCCGACTGGCGCGCGCTGATGCTGAAGTTTCCCGATCGTTTCCTGATCGGCTCCGACACCTGGGTCAACCAGCGCTGGCTTTACTACGACGGGCTCATGCAAGGCTATCGCCGCTGGCTGGGCGAGCTGCCGCCCGAGGTGGCGCGCCGCATCGCCTGGGACAACGGTGCGCGCCTGTTCCAGCTCGCACCTCCCTGATGCCTGATACCTTCCAACTGCCCCTGTTCCCCTTGCAGTCCGTGCTGTTTCCCGGCGGCGTGCTGCCCTTGCGCATCTTCGAGGTGCGCTATCTCGATCTGATCCAGCGTTGCCAGAAGGAGGGTGCGCCTTTTGGCGTGGTCTGTCTCACGCAGGGCAGCGAGGTGCGGCAGGCGCCCGCTTCGGGCGAATCGGCCCCGGCCGAGGTTTTCCACAGCATCGGCACGCTGGCCCATATCGAGATGTACGAGCGGCCCCAGCCCGGCCTGATGCTGATCCGCTGCCGCGGTGGCCGGCGCTTCAGGCTGATGCGCAGCGAGCAGATGAAGCACGGCCTGTGGACCGGCGAGGCCGAGTACCTGGCCGACGACCCCGTGGTGCCCGTGCCGCAGGATCTGGTGCCCGTGCGTGTCGGCCTGCAGCGCCTGCTGCAGCACATGCAGGCCCAGGCCCAGCCTGGCGACGAGCTGCCGATCCAGCCACCGCTGCAATGGGATGACTGCGGCTGGGTGGCGCAACGCTGGTGTGACATCCTGCCCGTGAGCGCGCAGCTCAAGCAGCAATTCCTGGCTGTAGACAACCCGCTGATCCGTCTGGAGCTGGTGGGGGACCTGCTGGCCCGCCTCAAGATCGGCACCGGGCCCGAATGAAAAAGCCGGGGCGGGCCCCGGCTTGTCGGAACGAGGGGGCCGGACTCAGAAGCGCCAGCCCAGACCTACGCCTACCAGCAGCGGGTCGACTTTGAAGGTGCCCTGCTTGACGCCGTTGATCGACACATCCGTGTCGATGTAGACCTTCTTGAGGTCCAGGTTCAGGGACAGGCTCTTGGACAGGGGGATGTCCACGCCGACCTGCAGCGCGCCACCCACGCTCTTGCGCTCGATGTCGGCGCCGGCCACGGTCAGGTTCACGCTGCTGAAGCGCGTGTAGTTCAGGCCCGCGCCCACATAGGGCTTGTAGCCAGGCGCGTCGAAGTGGTACTGCAGCAGCAGGGTGGGCGGCAGGTGCTTGAGGGTGCCGATGTCGCTGCTGCCCGAGCGCAGGGTGTGCTTCTGCGGCACGGTCAGCACGAGTTCGGCCGCGATGTTGCGGGTGAAGAAATAGGAGATGTCGACCTCGGGGATGACCTTGTCGTTGACGCTCAGGTTCAGACCGGTGTTGTCGCCGTTGGTACTTTGCAGGTCCACGGCGCGCACGCGCACCAGCCACGGGCCTTCGCTGGCCTGCGCGTAGGCGCCGCCGCAGAGCAGGGCGATGAGGGCGGCTGCAGCCACAAGACTTTTCTTCATGATGTGTTCCTTCTTCGAGATGGGATAAGGGCGATGCCCGGAACACATTGGAAGACCGCGCCGCCGTGCCGGCCTTGCGGCAGGTCAATCCCGGCCTCGGCTTGCGTGCCGGCGCGCGGGCTGTTTGATCTGGAGCAAAAGGACGGGTTCAGCGCCCGCTGCGTTCGAGGTAGCGCTTGCGCCAGAACAGCAGGGCCAGCGCGATGGCCGTCAGGCCCATGGAGGCCATGGCCCACCAGAAACCGCTGTCCTCGTGGATCAGCGGGATGACGTCGAAGTTCATGCCGAAGATGCCGGCGATCAGGTTTAGCGGCAGGAAGATGGCCGTGAGCACGGTGAGCGTGCGCATGATGTCGTTGGTGCGGTTGCTCTGCGCGTTGAAGTGGATCTGCACCGCCGTCTCCACGCTCTGCTCGAGCCGGCGCACGTGGTGGACGACGCGCTCGATGTGCTCCAGCACATCGCGGCTGCGCACCAGCAGCAGATCCCGCTCGCGCTCCATGGCTGGGGTCTGCATCTCGGGCCAGGCCTTGACGGTCTCGATCCAGTTCTGAATGGCGCTGCGCTGGTCTTCGCAGATCTCGTCGAGCTGGTGCAGGGCCAGGCGCGCGTCGAGCAGCGCTGCCCAGTTGGAGAAACGTGTACGGGGGTTGAGCAGCTCGACCTGCCAGTGGTCGAGCTGGCGTGTCAGTTCGCGTCGCAGATCCAGAAAACCGTCGACCATCTGGTTGACCACGCGCAGCATCAGGTCGGCCGGCGAGGTCGGCAGCCGGCTGCTGGCGGTGCGCACGTCGTTGCTGCTGGCCTGCAGCAGGCGCGCGGCGTAGGCGTCGCGTGCCGCGCAGTCGGCCGGATGCACCGTGAGCAGCACACGCTCGAACACCGCAAAGCCCACGGGACTGGTATCGATGTGGCGCAGGATGGGCGGGCCGCCGCGGCGCGCCGGTGCCGCACGCGCCGTTTCGGCGACGTCCGGCCGGCCGGTCATCGAGGCAAGGCGGCGGAAGACCAGCAGGTCGTACTGCGAGGTGTAGTCGAAGTGCGAGGGCAGTTGCGCGTTGAGCAGGTCCGAGACGTGCAGGTCCACCAGCTGCAGCCCCGTCAGCGCCTGCAGGGTGGTCTGCAGCTGGGCCCAGCCGGCCTCGAATTCGGGCCGGCTGCAGGCGATCCAGACATGGCCCTGGGCGGGCAGCTGCGTCGGCGGCGCGTTGCTTTCACTGACGCCGGTCGGGCCGATGGTGAAGACGCGCATGACGGTCTCGTGCGCCTACTTCTTGAGCAGTCGGGCCGCCGCGACGGCAAAGTAGGTCAGCACGCCATCGGCGCCGGCACGCTTGAAAGCCAGCAGGCTTTCCATCATGACGGCGTCGTGGTCCAGCCAGCCGTTCTGTGCCGCGGCCTTGAGCATGGCGTATTCGCCGCTGACCTGGTAGGCGAAGGTCGGCACACGGAACTCGTCCTTGACGCGGCGCACCACGTCCAGATAGGGCATGCCGGGCTTGACCATGACCATGTCGGCGCCCTCGGCGATGTCGAGGGCCACCTCGCGCAGCGCCTCGTCGGTGTTGCCCGGGTCCATCTGGTAGACCTTCTTGTTGCTCTTGCCCAGATTGCCGGCCGAGCCCACGGCGTCGCGGAAGGGGCCGTAGAAGGCGCTCGCGTACTTGGCGCTGTAGGCCATGATGCGTGTGTGCACCAGGCGGTGGGCCTCCAGCACGCTGCGGATGGCGCCGATGCGCCCGTCCATCATGTCGCTGGGCGCCACGATGTCGACACCGGCCTGGGCCTGGGTCAGGGCCTGGCGCTCCAGGATCTCCACCGTCTCGTCGTTGAGGATGTAGCCGCTGTCGTCGAGCACGCCGTCCTGGCCGTGGCTGGTGTAGGGGTCCAGGGCCACGTCGGTCATGACGCCGAGTTCGGGGAAGCGCTTCTTCAGTTCGCGCACCACGCGTGGCACCAGGCCTTCGGGGTTGTGCGCTTCCTTGCCGTCGGGTGTCTTGAGCTGGCTGTCGATGACCGGGAACAGGGCCATGACGGGGATGCCCAGTTTGACGCACTCTTCAGCCACGGGCAGCAGCAGGTCCAGGCTCAGGCGTTCGACGCCGGGCATGGAGCCCACGGCTTCACGTCGCTGCTGACCGTCCAGGACAAACACCGGATAGATCAGGTCATGCACGCTGAGGGCATGTTCCCGCACGAGATTTCGGGTGTAGTCGTCACGGCGCAGCCGGCGCGGCCGGCCCATGGGGTAGGGTGCATAGGGCGTGGAGGGTAGGGACATAGTATTACTACTAT
>JAIERT010000107.1 GCA_019746735.1 Burkholderiaceae bacterium
CTGCAACGCGTCTTCGCCGCCTGGGCCGGCATCTCGCCCAAGCGCTTCCTGCAGTACCTGAGCAAGGAGCACGCGCTGGCTGCACTGCGTGAGGCGCAGGACGTGCTGGGTGCCGCCCAGGCCAGCGGCCTCTCGGGCCCGGGGCGTCTGCATGACCTGCTGGTGAGCTGCGAGGCCATGACGCCGGGCGAGATCAAGAGCGGCGGCGCCGGTGTGGTGGTGGGCTGGGGCCAGGCCGGCACGCCCTTTGGCGACGTACTCGCGGGCTGGACGCCGCGTGGCATCTGTTCCCTGGCCTTTCTCGACGACGATGCCGCGCAGCGCCTGCAGGAGCTGCGCAGCGCCTGGCCCGCGGCCGAGCTGCGGCAGAACGACGCCGAGGCACAGCGACTCATGGACCACGTGTTTCCTGCCACCCCGCAGCCGGGCCGCCTGCATCTGCTGCTGCGCGGCACCAATTTCCAGCTCAAGGTCTGGGAAGCGCTGCTGCGCCTGCCGCCGGGGCGGCGCCTGTCCTACACCCAGCTCGCGGTGCTGGCGGGCCAGCCGAAAGCCCAGCGGGCCGTGGGCAGTGCGCTGGCGGCCAACACCATTGCCTACCTCATTCCCTGCCACCGCGTGATCCGCGAGAGCGGCGAGAGCGGTCACTACCGCTGGGGCGACGAGCGCAAGAGCGCCATGCTGGCCTGGGAGGCGGCCGTCTCTACACCCTTGGCGGCAGAGCGTGTCTAGGCCACGGTAGAACCCGCACGCCAGCCCCGTGTTCTGCGGCGCGGCCTGCAGTGGCGGGTGGGCTGGGGCAAGATCGCACGGTCTGTGTTCTTTTCCCTCTCTCTTCCATGACCACCCTGTTCACCCCGCTGAAAGTGGGCGCATTGAATGTGCCCAACCGTATCTTCATGGCCCCGCTCACGCGCGCCCGCGCTGGCGAGGCGCATCTGCCCAATGCCCTGATGGCCGAGCACTATGCCCAACGCGCCAGCGCCGGCCTGCTGATCGCCGAGGCCACCATGGCCATGGAAGGCAATTCGGCCTTCTGGAAGGAGCCGGGCATCCATTCCCAGGCCCAGGTCGAAGGCTGGCGCCTTGTGACGGATGCCGTGCACGCCGCGGGCGGCCGCATCTTCCTGCAGATCTGGCACGGGGGCCGCGCCTGCCACCCCGATCTGAACGGCGGCGCCCAGCCCGTGGCGCCGAGCGCGATCGCCATCACGAGTGACATGGTGTACACGCCCAAGGGCAAGGTGGCTTATGCCGTGCCGCGCGCCCTGCGTGACGACGAGCTGCCGGGCATCGTGGCCGGCTTCAAGAAGGCCGCCGAGAACGCCAAGGCTGCGGGTTTTGACGGCGTGGAGGTGCATGGGGCCAACGGCTACCTGCTGGACGAGTTCCTGCGCGACGGTTCCAATCAGCGCAGCGGCCCCTACGGCGGCCCGCGCGAGAACCGCGCGCGCCTGCTGTTCGAGGTGCTGGAAGCCACCTGCGCCGTCTGGGGCAGCGAGCGCGTGGGCCTGCGCCTGTCGCCGCTCAACAGCTTCAACAGCATGATCGACAGCGACCCGGTGGGCCTGACCACCTGGCTGGCGGGTGAGCTCAACCGCTTCGATCTCGCCTACCTGCACCTGATGCGCAGCGACTTCAAGGGCCTGCAGAAGGGTGACGTCATGACGCCGGCGCGCGCCGCCTACCAGGGCGTGTTGATCGGCAACATGGGCTACAGCGGCGAAGAGGCTGCGCAGGCCGTGGCCAGCGGCCAGCTCGATGCCGTGGCCTTTGGCGTGCCCTTCCTGGCCAACCCGGACCTACCCGAGCGCCTGCGCCAGGGGGCGCCGCTGAACCAGGCCAATCCGGCCACCTTCTACACCGAGGGACCGGCCGGCTACACGGACTACCCGCGCTGGCAGGGCGAGGCGCAAGCGGCCTGAAGCCTCTCCCGGTACGTTTGATCTGCGTCAACCGGGCGACGCCCAGCCCTTGAGAACGAGCCCGGGGCTACCTATATTTTCTGCAGGGCCGCGCGTGGTGCGCGGCCGGCCAGAAGCACAGGAGGTAGCCATGAGTTCCCTGATCCCACGCAGCAGCCTGTTCGACGATTTCTTCCGCGACGTCTCTTCGCCAGGCTTCTTCATCAAGCCCCTGCATGGTGAACCGTTGCCCAACGCGGGCTCGATCCGGATCGACGTCAAGGAGAACGGCAGTGCCTACACGGTCTCGGCCGAGATCCCCGGCGTGAAGAAGGAGGACATCCAGGTCGCCGTGGAAGGCGGCCTGGTGACCGTGAGCGCCGAGGTGCGGCAGGAGGATGTGCAGAAGCAGGACGACAGGATCCTGCGCAGCGAGCGCTACTACGGCTCGGTGGCCCGTAGTATCGCCCTGCCGCAGGACGTGGACTCGACCCAGGCCAAGGCTAAGTACGACCAGGGCGTGCTCACGCTGACGCTGCCCAAGAAGCAGGGCAGCAAGGGCCAGAACCTGCGCATCGAGTAGGCGTCGCCGGCGTGCTGGATGTCAGCGCGCGTTCAGCAGTTGCGGCACGTGCAGCAGGATGAACTCGTTGTCATCGTTGCGGCCGAGCTGGCGGCCCGAGGAATAGGGCAGGTTGTTGTCGTTGGCGACGACGATGTGCTCCGCGTCGACCACGTCCACGTCCTCGATGGTCACGAAGGGGAAGGTGAACCTGCCGTTCTCGCCGCCGACCTTGGCCATGCCCTTGGGATCCTGGATGTCGAGCAGGTCCACGTAGCCGATCTTGCGGATGAAGCCGTCGGCGTCCACATCCTTGAGGCTGACCTTGTAGACGCGCTTGAATCTCGCGGGCACGTTCTGGCAGTCGGGGCGCGCCGGGCCGTTGCAGGCCGTACGCTCCAGGCCCTCGCCGTTGTCGCGCTCGATGATCAGGCCGGTGTCGGCGTCGATCATGTTGAAGTCGCCGATGTTGTTGCCCTTGAGCTCCAGCGCGTACTTCCAGGAGCGGCCGGTCCACTCGCCTTGGGCCACGTTGAACTCCAGCACGCGCAGATATTCGCGGCCGTCCCTGTTCTCCCACTGCTTGCCGGCCTCGTCCCAGAGCGGGCCTTCGAGCAGGGGGTAGAGGAACTGGCCGTCCTTCGATGCGGCCATGCCTTCGTAGCCGCGTGAGCGGCGCACCGGGGTGGCGAAGGCGCCGGGCAAGGCCGGTGTGGTGACGCTGTGGTGATCGGGGGAACGGGTGAGCTTGCCGTCGACATAGGTGTCGTACACGGCCAGCACCTTGCCCTGGCGGTCGGCCTGGACCAGGTAGGGGCCGAACTCGTCGCCGAACCAGATGTGCTGGCCGATGAGCTGCAGGGACTCCAGGTCGAAGTCCGCGCCGGTCAGGTAACGTTTTTTCGTGCCTTCGTTGACGATGAGGAAGGGCACCCGGTGGTCAGGGTCGTGCAGGAAGACGGTCTTGAGACGCTGTACCTGGCCGCTCTTCCAGTCGGGCTTGACCTGGTGGAACATGAGCAGGGCGTCGGCCGAGTTGGCCTTGCTGCCGAAACCGTTGTCGGTCAGCACCCAGTAGCTGCCGTCCTTCATGGCCTTGATGCCCGAGAAGCCCTGAACGGGCTGGCCCTTGAAGGGCAGGCTGATGCCTGTGGGCCTGGGGGCGTCCTTGGCCGAGAGGTAGGAGCTGCCCGCGATCACGCCCAGGCGGTCTTCGCGGCGACCGGTGGGCGTGGTGTACTTGCCCGAGGTCTGCACGCTGGCCGGCGCGTCCTTGGGCGCGGCGATGAAGGTCTGCGCGGGCAGCAGCGCGTGGCCGGCGAGCGTGGCGGGGAAGGCGTCTTGTGCCTGCGCGGGCAGGGCGGCGCCGAGCAGCAGCAGGGACAGCAGGGGGGTGATGCGCATGGTGACAGGCTGGCGGTGGTTGAACAGCCCGCATGCTAGGCAGCGCAGATGACAGTCGCGTGACTGTCGGGGCTCACATCATGGCGTAGCGCTTCTTGGTCTGCACCGCGTTGGCGATGTAGCCGCGGGTCTCGGCATAGGGCAGCTTGCTGCGCAGCGCGCTGTACACATCGTCGGGGCGCATGGCGTTGACGACGTCCAGCGCCTCGTCCTGGCGTGCCCGGCCGCTCTTGGCGCTGAAGGCGCGGTAGACGTTGCTCGGCCCCGTGTTGTAGGCGGCGATGGCGCAGTACTCGCGCGAGAGCGGGTCGCGGATCTCGCGCAGCGGGCTGTCGAACAGCAGCACGCCGAGGTAGGCGGTGCCGAACTCGATGTTGTTCGCCGGCGCGAAGAGAAACTCCTTGGTCGGGATCACGTCTTCGCCGCGCGCCTTGCGGTAGGCCTCGCGCCCGCCGCTGGTAGGGACGAGCTGCATCAGGCCGTAGGCCGGGGCGCTGGAGACGGCGTACGGGTTGAAGGCACTCTCGATGCGGATGATGGTGTAGATCAGGCTGCGGCTCACGCCGGTCTTCTCGGCGTTCTCGCGCACCAGGCTGGCGTACTGCAGCGCGCGCTTGTCGATGAAGGTGTTGATCATCGCCATGTGCACGGCGTAAACGGTGCGGGGCTTGCCGTTGACGACGATGCTGCGCTGCTGCAGGCGGTTGTCCACCAGCCAGGCGGCGTAGCGCTCCACGTCCTCGCGTGTCCTGATCACGGCGTTGTTCTGGTCCACCACGAGCTCCTGCAGATAGGGCTGGCCGGTGAGCTCCACCTCCTTGTCCGAGAACAGGTCCACGGCCCCGGGGTCACTCGGCGTGAGCAGGGCCACGACGGTGGCCTTGCGCAGCTTGTCCTTCACCTGTTCATCTTCGAGGTGCTCGATCAGGATGGTGCCTGCGTCGTAGTCCACCACCACGCGGTTCTTGTAGTGCTCGGTGTACTTCACGTACCGCGTGCGGCTGGGCAGGGTGCCCGACTCGCGCTGGCCCCATTCCTGGCTGCTTTCCTTCTGCAGATTGCCCATGAGCCGGTCGTACTCGGCCTTGACGCGGCGCAGGTCG
>JAIERT010000265.1 GCA_019746735.1 Burkholderiaceae bacterium
ACAATCGCTGTCCAGAGCCGCCCCACGGGTTGGCTCGACTACCTGGCCGCTCTGGCGCTGGCGAGCTGAGCCTCTCTGTCCGAAGTTCCCCATTTCAACCCAAGGAGCAGACCATGAGTCAAGAAGCCCAATGTCCCTTCCACGCTGCCGGCGGTGCGCGTGCCACGCATGGCGCCCAGTCCAATGCCGACTGGTGGCCGAATCAGCTCAACCTTTCCATCCTGCACCAGCACCAGCCGGTGTCCAATCCCATGGACCCGGACTTCAACTACGCCGAGGCCTTCAAGAAGCTGGACTACAAGGCCCTGAAAAAGGACCTGGCCGATCTCATGACCCAGAGCCAGGACTGGTGGCCGGCCGACTATGGCCACTATGGTGGCCTGTTCATCCGCCTGGCCTGGCACGCTGCCGGTACCTACCGCACGGCCGACGGCCGCGGCGGTGCCAACACCGGCAACCAGCGCTTCGCCCCGCTCAACAGCTGGCCCGACAACGGCAACCTGGACAAGGGCCGCCGCCTGCTCTGGCCCATCAAGAAGAAGTACGGCAACGCCATCTCCTGGGCTGACCTCTTCATCCTTTGCGGCAACGTCGCCATGGAGACCATGGGCTTCAAGACCTTCGGTTTCGGCGGTGGCCGCGCCGACATCTGGGCGCCGGAGGAAGACGTCTACTGGGGCGCCGAGAAGGAATGGCTGGCCACCAGCGACAAGCCCAACAGCCGCTACAGCGGTGAGCGCCAGCTCGAGAATCCGCTGGCCGCCGTGCAGATGGGCCTGATCTACGTGAACCCGCAGGGCCCTGACGGCAAGCCCGACCCCGTCGCGTCCGGTCGCGACGTGCGTGAGACCTTCGCGCGCATGGCCATGAACGATTACGAGACCGTGGCCCTGGTGGCCGGTGGCCACACCTTCGGCAAGATGCATGGCGCCGGTCCCGCGAACCTGGTCGGCCCCGAGCCGGAAGGCGCACCTCTGGAGGAAATGGGCTTCGGCTGGATCAACAAGCACGGCAGCGGCAAGGGTGGCGACACCACCACCAGCGGCTTCGAGGGCGCCTGGAAGCCCAACCCGACGAAGTGGGACATGGGCTACCTCAAGGTGCTGTTCAAGTACGACTATGAGCAGATGACGACGGCCGCCGGTGCCATCCAGTGGCGCGCCAAGAACGTCGCGCCCGAGGACATGATTCCCGACGCGCACGACCCGAGCAAGAAGCACCCGCCGTCGATGACCACGGCCGACCTCTCGCTCAAGTTCGATCCGGCCTACGAGAAGATCGCGCGCCACTTCCTGGCCCATCCGGACGAGTTCGCCGACGCCTATGCCCGCGCCTGGTTCAAGCTGACCCACCGCGATATGGGCCCGAAGAGCTTGTACCTGGGCCCCGAGGTGCCGAAGGAAGACCTGATCTGGCAAGACCCCATCCCCGCCGTCAACCATGCCCTGGTGGACGCCAAGGACATCGCCGATCTCAAGGCCAAGGTGCTGGCCAGCGGCCTGAGCGTGAGCGAGCTCGTGTCCACGGCCTGGGCCTCGGCCTCGACCTTCCGCGGCTCCGACCGTCGCGGCGGCGCCAACGGCGCCCGCATCCGCCTGGCTCCGCAGAAGGATTGGGAGGCCAATCAGCCGGCCCAGCTGGCCAAGGTGCTCAAGACGCTCGAAGGCATCCAGGCCGAGTTCAACAAGAGTGCCTCCGGTGGCAAGAAGGTGTCCGTGGCCGACCTGATCGTGCTGGCGGGCTGCGCGGGTGTCGAGGCGGCCGCCAAGGCCGCGGGCCAGGCGGTGACCGTGCCCTTCGCCCCCGGCCGCATGGACGCCAGCCAGGAGCAAACCGATGCCGAGTCCTTCGCGGTGCTCGAGCCGGTGGCCGATGGCTTCCGCAACTACCGCAAGAAGGCCTACAGCGTCTCGCCGGAGGAAATGCTGCTCGACAAGGCGCAGCTGCTCACGCTGTCCGCGCCCGAGATGACGGTGCTGGTCGGTGGCCTGCGCGTGCTCGGTGCCAATGTGGGCGGCTCCAAGGCCGGCGTGTTCACGCAGCGCGTCGGTCAGCTGACGAACGACTTCTTCGTCAACCTGGTCGACATGAGTGTGGCCTGGAAGCCCACGGGCGACAACGCCTACGAGGGCAAGGACCGCAAGACCGGTGCCGTCAAGTGGACGGCGACGCGCGTGGACCTGGCCTTCGGTTCCAACTCGCAGCTGCGTGCCATCGCCGAGGCTTACGCCCAGGACGACAACAAGGCCAAGTTCGTCAAGGACTTCGTGGCGGCCTGGAACAAGGTCATGAACCTGGACCGTTTCGATCTGGCTTGAGGCCGGCAGAAAGAAAAAGGCATGGCGGCCCGCGTCGCGGGCCGCAGACAGAACCCTTTGGTTGAAGGGCTACGGTCGTCGGGGTGCAAACCCTGACGGCCGCTTTTTTTGCGTCCTTCAGATCGCCAGCGGATCCACGTCCACGGCCCAGCGGATCAGGCCCTTGCCCTCGGGGCCCTGCCGCACGGCGTGCAGGGTGTCGTGCCAGCCGGCCAGGAAGCGCTGCAGCGCGGCGCGTGAGGGCGACTCGATCAGCATCTGTGCCCGCTCCACATTGGCCACGCGCTGCACGCTCATGGGCACGGCGGGATAGAGGGTGACATTCAGTCCTGCGGCGGCCTCGGTGCCCAGGGCGCTGGCCGCGTTGAGAAAGGCCTGGGCCGTTTCCTGCGTGCGGGCCTCGGCGCGCACCAGGGCCTGGAAGCTGAAGGGCGGCAGGCCGGCCTGTTCTCGCTCTTTGAGCTGCTGGGCGGCGAAGCCCGGGTAGTCGTGCTTCTTGAGGTTGTCGTAGAGCGGATGGGTGGGGTGCTGGGTCTGCACCCACATCTCGCTTTGCGCGCTGATGCCGGCGTCACGGCCCGCGCGGCCCGCGGCCTGCATCAGCAGGCTGAACAGGCGCTCGGGCGCGCGGAAGTCGCTGGAGAAGAGCGCGCTGTCCGGGTTGGCCGCGGCCACGAGGGTGATGCGGCGGAAGTCGTGGCCCTTGGCGATCATTTGCGTGCCCACGAGCACGTCCACCTCGCCGCTGTGGACCTGGGCGAGTTGTGTTTCCAGTTCACCCTTGAGTTTGGTCGTGTCGGCGTCGATGCGCACGATGCGCACGGCGCTGCCGTCGGGCCGCCGCACATCGGCCAGCAACTCGGCCAGATGTTCTTCGAGTTTCTCGGTGCCACGGCCCATGGGGCGGATGTCGGGGCTGCCACAGCCGGGGCAGGCGCGCGGCACGCGTTCGCTGTAGCCGCAGTGGTGGCAGCGCAGCGTGCGGTCGATCTTGTGAAAGACGCGGTAGGCGCTGCAGTGCGGGCACTCGCTCTTCCAGTCGCAGTCATTGCAATGCAGCACCGGTGCATAGCCGCGCCGGTTCAGGAAGACCATGCACTGCTCGCCCCGTGCGATGCGCTCGGTGATGGCCTGCAGCAGGGGGGGCGAGAACACCGCCCCCTTGGGCTGGTGGTTCATGTCCACGCGGCGCACCCAGGGCAGGGCGCCGGCACCGTCATGCCCGTCGCCCACGCGGCTGGGCATCTCCAGCCGCACATAGCGCCCGCCTTCGGCAGCCGGACGGCTGTGGTGCCAGGACTCCAGGGAGGGCGTGGCCGAGCCCAGGATGACCTTGGCGTGCTCCAGCCGGCCGCGGTAGACCGCGAGATCGCGCGCCGAGTAGCGCGCACCCTCCTGCTGCTTGTAGCTCGGATCGTGCTCCTCGTCGACGATGATCAGCCGCAGCGCGGGCATCGAGGCGAACACCGCCATGCGCGTGCCCAGCACGATGCGCGCCGCGCCGCTGTGCGCGGCCAGCCAGCTCTTGAGGCGCTGCGGATTCGTCATGCCGCTGTGCAGCGAGACCACGGCCTCCGTGCCGAAGCGCATGGCAAAGCGCTGCTCCAGCTGGGGTGTGAGGTTGATCTCCGGCACCATCACGAGCGCCTGGGCCTGGGGGTCGCGTTCCAGCAGCGCCTGCACGCAGCGCAGATAGACCTCGGTCTTGCCGCTGCCCGTGGCGCCGAAGAGCAGAAAGGGGCCGGCTTCGGCCTCGATGCGGGTCAGCACGGTCATCTGCTCGGCCGTGGGTTCGGGCGGGGTCTCGCGCGCGGCCGGCCTGGCGGGGGTGGCCTGGCGTTTGAGGCGGCGGGCCAGCTGTTCGCTGCCCAGCTCCCTCAGCTGCGGTGGCAGTGCCGCCAGCGCCACCTCGCCGGCGGCACGCTGGTAATAGCTGGCCGCAAAGTCCACCAGCTGGCACCAGGCCGGCGTCAGCGGCGCCAGGGCCGTGAGCGCGTCCGTGATGGGGCGCAGGCGCGCGCTGTCGGGCACAGGTGCTGGCTGCTTCGCTGCCGGCCAGACGATGCCCAGCGTTTCGCGCTTGCCCAGGGGGACGCGTACCAGCGTACCGGGCGCAAGTGTCTGCTCGCTCAGCCAGCTCAGCGTGCCAGCGACCTGGCTATGTGCCGGGGTCTGGACCAGAATGGGGAGCGAATGTGACATGGTGGTCGAAAAACTGAAACCGGATCTTCAGAAGTCGTTGCGAAATTTTCGCTAAGTGCTTGATAAGCAATGACTTTGTGAGTGATTCAGAAATTCTGTGGATAACTTTGTTGAAAGATTGTCACGATCGGCGCCGAGGCCTTGAAAATCAAGGCTTTGGACAAAATGCCCGCGAAAAGGGCAGCGCTTTAATCTCATATAAATCAATGACTTACGATCGCTATTGGTTTTGTAGCAACACAGACCCCGGTAGGTATGCGATGGCGCACCGCAGCACGGATTTTGTGCATAAGTGAGCCTCCACTGAGCGTTTTTGGGGCTGTCTAGGACAGGAATGGAATCAGGGAAATCCATGAGTCCATGCATCCGCCCTGCCCTTGACAGGGTTCAGGTCCGCAAGCGCCGAGAATGGGCGTGCACGGCCTCGACCAGGGCGCTCACATGCTCTGGCGGGGTGTACTGGCTGATGCCATGGCCCAGGTTGAAGATGT
>JAIERT010000132.1 GCA_019746735.1 Burkholderiaceae bacterium
TGCGAAAGCTCACGCGGTCCACGGCCGTGAAGTCGCCGAAGCGCATGGTGAGCTCGCGCGCCTCGATGGCGGTCTCGGCCCCGGCGCTGTCCTGCAGCGGCTGGATCTGCACCGGGTGGTGCAGTCTGCGCTGCTCCTCGGGCAGCAGGGCGATGAAGGCGGCTTCGAGCGTCTCGCGGCCCGTCTGCGCCAACAGCTCGGCCGGGGTGCCCGTGGCCAGTACGCGGCCCGCGTTCATGGCCACCAGCCAGTCGAAGCCCTGGGCTTCTTCCATGTAAGCCGTGGCGACGACGACGCTCATGCCCGGGTGGCCGGCACGGATCTGCGCGATCAGGGCCCAGAACTGGGCGCGCGCCAGCGGGTCCACGCCCGTGGTGGGCTCGTCGAGGATGAGCAGCTCGGGGTCGTGGATCAGCGCGCAGCAGAGCCCGAGCTTCTGCTTCATGCCGCCCGAGAGCTTGCCGACCGGCCGGTCGAGAAAGGGATGGAGCCCGGTGCTGCGCGTGAGCGCATCGATGCGCCGGCGCCGTTCGGCGGCGCCGTGGCCGAAGAGGCGGGCGAAGAACTGCAGGTTCTCTTCGACCGAGAGTGTGGGATAGAGGTTTTTGCCCAGGCCCTGGGGCAGGTAGGCGATGCGTGGGCAGACGCGGCGGCGATGCCGCGCCCGGGCCATGTCGCCGCCCAGGGTCTGCACCGCGCCGCTCTGCAGGCGGCGCGCGCCGGCGATGAGGGCCAGCAGGCTGGACTTGCCCACGCCGTCGGGGCCGATGAGCCCCACCATGCGGCCGGCGGGCAGGTCCAGCGTGACGCCGTCGAGCGCCGTGGCCTTGCGGTAGCGCAGGGCCACGTCCTGCAGGCGCACCACCGGTCCGGGGGCGGCGTCGGTGTCCATGGTGTGCGCCTACTGCACCAGCTGGCGGTTGAGCCGCTCGGGCCAGGGGGCCTGCGCGTCCAGCTTGACCCAGGCCACGCCGGGCAGGCCGGTCTTGACCTGGGTCTGGTACTTGAGCAGCAGCTCGCGCGGGATCTGCGCGCGCACGCGGAACATGAGCTTCTGTCGCTCGCTCTCGGTCTCCACCGTCTTGGGCGTGAACTGCGCGCTGCTGGCCACGAAGCTGATCTGCGCGGCCTCCAGGGTGCGCACGCGGGCGCGGTCGTCGTCGAGCACCTGGCTGGAGTAGAAGCCGTCCTGGGCCAGCTTCTCCGAGCGCGGCAAGCGGCGCTGCGCGGCTTCGAGTTCGCTTTCGCGCTGGGCCACCACGGCCAGGGCCGAAGCATGGTCGCTTTCACGCAGGGCCACGGCGGCACGCGCGTTGGCCACGGCCTCCTGCGCCTGCTGCAGGCGGGCCACGGCCTCGTCGCGCTGGGCGCGCAGACTGTCGAGCTCCATGCGCACCAGCACCTGGCCGGCCTGCACGAAGTCACCCTCGTTGACGCGGATCTCGGCCACGCGGCCGCCGGTCTTGGTGGCGATGGAGATTTCAGTGGCCTCGATGCGGCCGTTGCCGCTGACGAAGCCATCGCCCACGGCTTCCTCGGTCCAGGGCGCCCAGCTCAGCAGGGCCGCGAGTGCGGCGCCCAGGGCCAGTGCCGTGGCTGCGGCGTTCTTCCATTGGATAGACATCGTGCGATCTCCCGCGCCGTGGTGCGCGCGGGCGAGGGCCCGGTGCCGGCGGATTTCATCCTAGCGCAGGGGCGGCGGCATGTCGGGGGCCGCGGGGAAGGAACACAGCCTTCCTTGATGCAGATCAATCCTGCGCCGGCTCGGGCGAGGGTTCTGCGGCGGGTGTGTCGTCCACGAAGCTGTCGCGGAAGGTGAACCAGATGGAGCTGAAGAACATGGCGGCCAGCAGCATGGCGGCGGGGAACATCAGCGTGTGGATCAGGCCCGGTGCCCCCAGGCTGATCGTGATCACCATGACGACGAGGCCCACGCCGAAGAACAGGCCGACCCAGGACAGCACATAGACGGCCAGCGCACCGAAATTGCGCATGCAGGCCACGGCGCTGAAGAACAGGCCCTTGAGCGGCGTGACGCCGTGCCAGTGCACCAGCGCGGGCGCGTGCCAGAACAGCATGGCCAGGGGCAGGTAGAGCGCCATGGCCAGCCACATGGCGCTCTGGAAGTCCGGGGACTGCACGAGCTCGGGCGTGAGCTGGCCGCCGACGAGGTAGATGCGCGCAAACTGGCCGCCGTCCACCAGGGCCGATGCACCCATCACCAGCAGGAAGCAGGCTGCATAGGCCGCGCCGAGCACGGCCATGGCGCGGGCGCGCTGCTGACCGGCGCGAAAGGCGCTGACGAGGATGGAGGGCATGGGGAAGCGCCCCTGCGCGGCTTCGCGCGTGGCGGCCATCAGGCCCAGGGTGGCGGCCGGCAGCAGGGCCAGCGACAGCACGCTGCCGAGCACAGGCAGCAGGCTGACCACCGAGATCAGCGCGATGAACATGAAGAACAGGCCGGCGAGCGCCAGCGGCTGCTGCCAGAACGTGCGCAGCCCGGCGCGGAACCAGGCAAAGCCGGTGCTGGCGGGAACGATGTTCAGTCTCATGCGGACACCGCCTCAAGCAGATCGGCCGCATGCAGCGGCTGCTGTACCCGCTGCCGCAGCACGCGCTCGAAGTGCGCGGGGTCGTGCGGCTGCAGCAGGCTGGCTTCGCGCGGCAGGTGGAAATCCCAGAGGCGCGAGATCCAGAAGCGCAGGGCGCCGGCGCGCAGCATGGTGGGCAGCAGCTGGCGCTCGGCCGCGCTCAGCGGGCGCACGGCGGCATAGGCCTGCAGCAAGGCGGCGCTGCGTTCCAGATCGCTCTCACCCGTGGACAGGGCTATGCACCAGTCGTTGAGGCAGACCGCGATGTCGAAGAGGAAGCTGTCGACGCCGGCGAAGTAGAAGTCGAAGAAGCCCGTGAGATTCTCGCCTTCGAACATCACGTTGTCGCGAAACAGGTCGGCATGGATGGGGCCGCGCGGCAGGGCCGTGCAGGCGGCGGATTCGGCGATGTGGTTCTGGTAGGCCAGCTCGCTGCGCAGCAGGGTGGCCTGGGCCGCGTCCAGGTGCGGCAGCACCAGCGGCACGGTCTCGTTCCACCAGGGCAGGCCGCGCAGATTGGGCTGGCGACGCTCGTAGTCGCGCCCGGCCAGGTGCATCTTCGCCAGCATCTCGCCCACGGCAGCGCAATGGATGGCCTGCGGCGCGAGCTGGCTCTTGCCGCGCAAACGGTTGACCACGGCCGCCGGCTTGCCGCAGACGGTGTGCAGGATGTCGCCGTCGCGATTCGCGGCCGGGTCGGGCACGGGGATGCCGCGCGCCGCGAGGTGCTTCATCAGGTGCAGGTAGAAGGGCAGCTGCTCGTGGGACAGGCGCTCGAACAGCGTGAGCACGTAGTCGCCCTGGTCGGTGGTGGCGAAGTAGTTGGTGTTCTCGATGCCACCCTGGATGCCACGCAGCTCCTGCAGCGTGCCAAGGTTCAGGGATTGCAGAAGCGCGCTGGCCTCGTCGTGGGAGACTTCGGTGAAGACGGCCATTTCTCGTTCAGGGTCGGTTCAGTATTTGAGGATGTTCCAGCGGGTCTTGCCCTCGCCCTGGCCGTCGCTGCCGGCCGGGTTGCGGTTGTTGCTCTCGGGCGCGACCTCGTAGGCCGGGGCCTGACCCTTGGGGCTCACGGTGATGGTCTTGGTCTCGCCGCCCACACGCAGCTCGTCGATGCGCGCACCCTTGTCCTCGTGGCGGATGCGTTCGATGGTCTGCTCGGGGGCCTTGCTGGCGGGCGGCTGCGTCGCGGGGGCGCCCTGTTGGGCCGAGGCGAGGCCCGCGGTCAGGCCGCAGCAAAGCAACAGCAGGCGGGCGGGTGCAAATGCGAAAGGCATGCCACGATTGTAGGCGGCGGGCGACGGGCGAGCGTGCGCAGGCACAATCGGCGTCTGCCCCACGGATACAGCCCATGAGCGACAAGAAAACCCTGCTGCTGGTCGATGGTTCCAGCTACCTCTACCGCGCCTTCCACGCCATGCCGGACCTGCGTGCCGTACCCGGCGACCCGGCCAGTCCGCCCACGGGCGCCATCCGCGGCATGATCAACATGCTGCAGAGCCTGCGCAAGGACGTGCATGCCGACTACGCGGCCTGCGTCTTCGATGCCAAGGGCCCGACCTTCCGCGACGAGATCTACCCCGCGTACAAGGCCCAGCGCGCGCCCATGCCCGACGACCTGCGCGCCCAGATCGAACCCATCCATGAAGTGGTGCGTCTCATGGGCTGGAAGGTGCTGGACGTGCCCGGGGTGGAGGCGGACGACGTGATCGGCACGCTGGCAAGCGCGGCGGCGGAGCAGGGCGTGGAGGTCCTCATCAGCAGCGGCGACAAGGACCTCGCGCAGCTGGTCAATTCGCACATCACCATCGTCGACACGATGAATGGCAAGCGCCGTGACGTGGCCGGCGTGGAGGCCGAGTTCGGCGTGCCGCCCGCGCTGATGATCGACTTCCAGACCCTGGTGGGTGACGCGGTGGACAACGTGCCCGGCGTGGAGAAGGTCGGCCCCAAGACCGCGGCCAAGTGGCTTCAGGAATACGGTTCGCTCGATAACATCGTGGCCCATGCGGACGCCATCAAGGGCGTGGCCGGCGAGAACCTCAGGAAGGCGCTGGACTGGCTGCCCACGGGCCGCCAGCTGCTGACCATCAAGACCGACTGCGACCTCAATGGCTGGGTGCCCGGCCTGCCGGCGCTGGACGCGGTGCGCGTGGGCGAACCCGATAACGAAGCCCTGAAGGCCTTCTATGAGCGTTACGGCTTCATGGGACTGGCACGCGCGCTCGGCGGCGAGGCCGCGCCTGCGCCCAAGCCGGCCGGTGATCCCGGCCTGTTCGACGAACCCGCGCCCATGGTCTCTTCCATCAGCTCGGTGAAGTACGACACGATTTTTGACTGGTCGACCTTCGACGCCTGGATGGGCAAGTTGCAGGCTGCAGAACTGGTGGCCATCGACACCGAGACCACCTCGCTCGACGAGATGGTGGCCGAGATCGTGGGCATC
>JAIERT010000150.1 GCA_019746735.1 Burkholderiaceae bacterium
TGGTCGAATGTACCTGACTCGAAATCAGGCGTAGGGGCAACCCTACCGTGGGTTCGAATCCCACCCTCTCCGCCAAAACCCGACCCCGCATCTGCGGGGTTTGTTTTTTGGGTCGGCTTACCACGGCACGGGAGCAATCCCCTTCACCGGGCCTCTATCACCACCGCCAGACGGTTCGCCTTCAGCGCGCCCTGAGCCAATCCAGGGTTTGCTGCCAGAGCGCCGCCGCCGGCGGACGGAAGTAGTCCATGTGGCCGATGGCGGGCATGCCCAGCTCGCTCGGGTGCACCGTGACGGGCTCCAGCCGGGCATTGACGTAGGCCGCCATGAAGGCGTCACGGGAGGACGGTGGAGCCCATTTGTCGTCGCTGGCGTTGATCGCGCGTATCGGTATGCGCACCCGGGCGAACTGCTCGGCGAGGCCGCGCTGGGCCGGATCGTCGAAAAAGTAGCGCGGCCACTGGCACCAGTGTCGCCACTGGAGGAACACATCGCGCGGCAGATCCTCGCCCATGCCGAGCAGGCTCCAGGCCAGATAGCCCCGGGTGCGCACGATCAGCGGCCCCACCACACGCCACATGAACAGCACGCGCAGTCGCTCGAGCGGCGGCATCCAGCCATGCCAGCCCGCGCCCGTGGCAAAGGTCGCGAAACGCTCCACCCTCTCGTGGCCGGGCAGCAGGCCGAACGCATGGCCACCGAAGGAATGCCCCACCATCCAGAGGGGCCCCTGGCCCTGCGCGGCCACGTGATCGAGCAGCGCCGCAAGGTCCAGGCGCGCCCAGTCCAGGTAATCCATGCGGAAACCCCGCAGGCTGGCGGGGCGGGACAGACCGATGCCCCGGTAGTCCAGGGTCCAGACCTCGATGCCCTGGGCCGCGGCAAACTGCGCGAAGCGGCTGTAGAAACGCTGCGGCACCCCGGTGGCGCCGGCAACGATCAGTCGCCCCCGGCTCTCGCCGCTGGGCGCGTAGCGCATGGCCTGCAGCGGATAGCCGTCGGCTGCCGGCAAGCGGATGGTTTGGGGGGCCGGGGACGCTGAAGTCATAGGGCGGGTGTGCGTGGTGAAGGAGGACAAAGAGGGCGAGGCCGAGCACTCACGTGCGGGGGCTGGGCAGGCTCACACGGATGATCTCGAGCATCGTGCGGGACGTGTCACGCAAGGGCTCCGAACTGCCGGCCACGCGGGCCTGGATCAGGGCCCCTTCATAGGCCGAGACGATCAGGGCGGCCAGGCTGTTGGCTCGGGCCGGCTCGATGCCGCGGGTCTGCAGCGCGCGCGCCAAGGTCGCGCGGATGGCGGTGAAGCCCTGGGCGATCGCGTCGCGGATCAGGGCGTCTTGCGACGTGGACTCCAGTGCGATGGTGGCCAGCGGGCAACCGCGCTCGTAGCCGCTGCCGGCCAGGGTCTTCTCGGCCTCTGCCATCCAGAGTTCGAGCGCCTGGACAGGATCGGCGTGCAGTCGCAGCAGCTTGTCCAGCCCCCGGGTGGTCTGGTCCACCACGACGGCGATGCTGGCGAGCGCCAGCTCGGTCTTGCCCCCGGGGAAATGGTGGTAGAGCACACCTTTGGGGGCCTGGGCGTCGACCAGCAATTCGTTCAGGCCGACGCCATGGAAGCCCCTGGTGCGCAGGGCATTGAGCATGGCGCCGATGAGGCGATCGCGGGTGCCGGCGGGGGCGGGACGAGGGCTGGCGGAAGACATGCCCGAAATTCTATAGACCAGTCGGTCTAGCGTCAAGCCAGGGGGCGGGCATAGGCATAGGCGCCCACGCGAGCGGCCCCGCGCGGGCCACTGCTGCAGAATGCAGGCATGCCTTTGCTCCTTCGCTCACGCGCACGGCCCCGCAAGGGGCTGGGAAGGGGGGACCGTGTCGGTCGCTGATATACCGCCGACCCCGGTCGCCTCGCCCCGCCTGCGTGTCATGGTGCTCGGCGCCACGGGCACCATCGGCCGGGCCACGGTGCGCGCCCTGCTGCAGCGTGGCTACGAGGTGGTGTGCCTGGTCCGCCGGCCGGTGGATCCAGGACTGTTCCCCGGTGCCACGGTGCGCCGGAGCGATGTTGGCGACCCGCTGTCCCTGGCGCGCGACGGTTACTGCGGCGAGCGCTTTGACGTGCTGGTGTCCTGTCTGGCCTCCCGTACCGGTACGCCGCGCGACGCCTGGGCCATCGACTACCAGGCCCAGATCCACGCCCTCGACGCCGCCCGACAGGCCGGCGTGGGGCACGTGGTGCTGCTGTCGGCGATCTGCGTGCAGAAACCCCGGCTCGCCTTCCAGCAGGCCAAGCTGGCCTGCGAGCAGGCGCTCATCGCCTCCGGGATGAGCTATTCCATCGTGCGACCCACGGCTTTCTTCAAGTCGCTCTCGGGCCAGATCGAGCGCGTGCGCCGGGGCCGGCCCTTTCTGGTGTTCGGCGACGGCAGGCTGACGGCCTGCAAACCCATCAGCGACGAGGATCTGGGCCAGTACCTGGCCGACTGCGTCGAGGACCCGGATCGCCGCAACCGGGTGCTGCCCATCGGCGGGCCGGGGCCGGCCATCACACCTCGTGAGCAGGGCGAGCACCTGTTCGCCCTGCTCGGCCAGGCGCCACGCTTTCGCCAGGTGCCGGTCCGCCTGCTGGACCTGATCGTGGCCACGCTCTCGCTGGCCGGCCGGGTGCTGCCGGCCTTGCGTGACAAGGCCGAACTGGCGCGGATCGGCCGCTACTACGCCACCGAGTCCATGCTGGTGCTGGACACCGCCAGTGGCCGCTACGACGCCGAGGCCACGCCCTCCACAGGCAGCCAGACCCTGCCGGCGTATTACGCCGAGGTCCTGCAGGGCCGGGCGACGGTCGAGCGCGGCGACCACGCCGTCTTCTGACCACCGAGCCGGACGGACCGGCCGCCCGAGGGTACGCCCTGGCGCCCAGCAGGGTTACGGCGGCTGCATCACAATGGGCCGATGATTTCGCGACGACTGCTTGCCCTGCTGTTGGCCACGTTGGCCGCAGCGCTGACCCCCATGACCTCCATCGCCCAGACCACGCCCGCTGCGGCCAGCTGCCCCAGCCTGCTCCAGCACCAGTTCACCCGCCTGCAGGACGATGCGCCGCAGAACCTCTGCCAGTTCGCCGGCAAGGTGGTGCTGGTGGTCAACACCGCGAGCTACTGCGGCTACACCCGCCAGTACGAGGGACTGGAGGCGCTGTACGCGAAGTACGAGAAGCGGGGCCTGGTCATCCTGGGCTTTCCGTCCAACAATTTCGGCCAGCAGGAGCCGGGCAACGCCAAGCAGATCGCAGACCTGTGCTTCAACACCTATGGCGTGAAGTTCCCCATGTTCAACAAGACCGAGGTCGTCGGCGCACAGCGCAACGCCCTCTACACCCAGCTCTTCCAGGCCACCAAGGCCGCCCCCCAGTGGAACTTCCACAAATACCTGATCAGCCGCGACGGCAAGCAGGTGCAGAGCTACGCAAGCGCGGTGGAGCCGCTGGGGCGTGAACTCACCGCCGCCATCGAGGCTGCGCTGCAACGCTGACGCAGAGCCCGCCGTGGATCGCGTGCGTTTTGAACAAGAGCTGCAGGCGCAGGGCTACGAGCTGAGCCTGGTCAGCCGCGCGGCCCATGGCCACCTGGACGTGCACACCCACCCCTTCGAGGCGCACGCGCTGATCCTCTCTGGCGAGATCCGCATCCGCTGCGAGGGCGAAGAGGAAAAGCTGTACCGGCCGGGCGAGGTCTTCCACCTCGCGCACGGCCAGCCGCACAGCGAGAGCTACGGCCCCGAGGGCGTGAGCTACCTCGTGGGCCGCAGATAGAAGTGCGAGTTCAGCCCTGCTGCGGCAGCACCGAGGCCGCCACGCGCACCCCGGGCGTGCTGCCCGCATAGGCCTGCTGCACCACACCCGCCACCATGTCGGCCGTCACGGCCGAGAGCGTCCAGCCCAGATGGCCGTGGCCCGTGTTGTAGAACACGTTGGCGGCGCGACCGCGGCCCACGCGCGGCATCATGTCCGGCATCATGGGGCGCAGGCCGGCCCAGGGCACGACCTGGCGCGTGCTCACGCCCGGGAAGCACTGGTTGACCCACTCGACGAGCGGGCGGATGCGGTCGGCGCGGATGTCCTTGTTGTAGCCGTTGAACTCGGCCGTGCCCGCCACACGGAAACGGTCCGGGCCCAGGCGGCTGGTCACGAGCTTAGCCGCGTCGTCGAGCAGACTCACCTGGGGTGCCGCGGCCTGGCTCTGGGCATCGAGCAGGTTGACCGTGATCGAGTAGCCCTTGACGGGGTAGACGCTGACACGGTCGCCCAGCTGGGCGGCAAAGGCGCGGCTCTTCACGCCGGCACAAACCACCAGGCCGTCGTAGCGCAGGGTCTGCTCGCCCCACTCGCCGCGCACCGTGACGCTGGCGCTGGTCCCGTCGCTGCGCAGGCGCACGACCTCCTGGCCATAGAGCGTCTGCACGCCCAGGCGCGTGGCGGCCGCCGCCAGGCCGTGGGTGAACTTATGGATGTCGCCCGTGCTGTCGCTCTCGGTATAGAAGCCGCCGTAGTAGCTGCCGGCCAGCGTGGGCTCGATGGCGCGCATCTCATCCGGCGTCACGGCACGGCGCGGCAGGCCGCCTTCGGCCAGCAGTTTCGTGACCTCGGCCGCGTGATCGAAGCCCGTCTTGTCACGGTAGATGTGCAGGATGCCCTGCTTCTTCAGATCGAAGTCCACGCCCTCGGCCTCGGCCCAGGCGAAGAGATGCTGGCGCGCGGCCACCGCCAGGCGCGCGGTTTCCACCGTGTTGCGCCGGTAGTTCGGGATGTTGGCAATGAACTCGGCAAACCAGCTCAGCTTGTGCCAGCTGGGCTTGGGATTGACGAGCAGGGGCGCATCGCTCTTGAGCATCCACTTGAGGCCCTTGAGGATGGTGGAGGTGTGGTTCCAGACTTCGGCATTGGACGCCGAGAGCTGGCCGCCGTTGGCGAACGATGTTTCCATCGCCGGGTAGCGGTGCTGCTCGAACAGCGTGACGGCAAAGCCGCGTTTGGACAGGGCGTAGGCAGTGG
>JAIERT010000273.1 GCA_019746735.1 Burkholderiaceae bacterium
CTGCAGGACGCGCTGCAGAGGGCGGGCTGCCGCGTGCACGACGCGGGCGACCTCCGCGGTCCGCCGCCCGGGCCCTCGGAGCACTGGCCAGGCTACCGTCACCTCGAGGCCGTGCAGGCCTGGTGCGCGCAGGTGCACGATGCCGTGCTGGCGGCGCTGGCCGCGGGCCGCCGGCCCCTGCTGCTGGGCGGTGACCACAGCCTGGCCATCGGCTCGATCAGCGCCGTCGCACGCCACTGCCGCGCCCGGGGCCGCCCGCTGCGGGTGCTGTGGTTCGATGCCCACACCGACTGCAACAGCCGCCGCACCAGCCCCAGCGCCAACCTGCATGGCATGCCGGTGGCCTGCCTGCACGGCATCGGGCCGCTGGGTCTGCGCGCGCTGTCGGGCCACACGCCGGCACTGCGGCCGGGCCAGCTGCAGCTGGTCGGCGTACGCAGCATCGATCCGGGCGAGGCCGAGATCGTGCAGGCCCTGGGGCTGCCGCGGATGGACCTGCAGGCCCTGCGCTCACAGGGCGCGCACGCCGCGATGGCGCAGTGGCTCGCTCAGATCGAGGACGACGCCCACCTGCACGTGAGCCTGGACCTGGACTTCCTGGATCCGGCGACGGTGCCCGGCACGGGCACCCCCGTGGGCGGCGGCGCCACGCTGGCCGAGGCCCTGGACTGCCTGCGGGCCATCGCCGCGAGCGGACGGCTGGGTTCGGCTGATCTGGTGGAGCTGGTCCCGCGCCTGGACCCCGACGGCCGCAGCGTGCACCATGCCCTGGCGCTGCTGACCACCCTGTTGCGTCCCGCGCCGCAAGGCGAACGTTGAGCCGCCGGCTCAGGCCAGTTCGGCCGGGCGCGAAGGCGTGAGCGCCTGTTCGATTTCGGCGGCGGTCAGGGGCGGACTGTAGTGATAGCCCTGGGCCTGCTCGCATTGCCAGATGCGCAGCAGTTCGGCCTGGCGCTCGTTCTCGACACCCTCGGCCACCACGGTCTTGCCCAGCGCATGGGCCAGGGCGATGATGGAATGCACGATGCTGCCCGCGCCACCGTCCTGGCCCAGGCCCTGGATGAAGCTGCGGTCGATCTTGAGCATGTCCAGCGGCAGCTGCTGCAGATGGCGCAGCGAGGAATAGCCGGTGCCGAAGTCGTCGAGCGACAGCATCACGCCGGTGCGCTTGATCTGGGCCAGCTGCTCGCTGGCCGCCTCGATGTCGTCGATCAGGGTGCCTTCGGTCACCTCCAGCTCCAGCCCTGCGGCCATCACATCCGCCGCTTCCAGCGCCTGCTGGACCTGCTGGACCAGACGCCCCGAGCGCAGCTGGCGCCCCGAGATGTTGACCGAGACGGTGACGCGGTAGCCCGCCGCCTGCCACTGCCCCAGCTGGGCGCAGACCTGCTGCAGCACCCAGTGGCCGAGGTCGTCGATCAGGCCCACCTCTTCGGCCAGCGGGATGAACTTCTCCGGGCTGATCGGTCCATGCTCCGGGTGCTCCCAGCGCAACAGGGCCTCGGCCCCGACCAGCCGGTTGTCGGCCAGCAGGATGCGCGGCTGGTAGCGCAGCGAGAGCTGGCCGCGCGCAATGGCCAGCCGCAGTTCGCGCTCGAGCACGGCCTGCTCCTGCTGCACGACGTTCATGCCCTCTTCGTAGAAGACCACGCGCCCGCGCCCCGTGGCCTTGGCCCGGTACATGGCCATGTCGGCCTTCTTGAGCAGCTCGGGGGCCAGACTGCCGTCGGCCGGAAAGATGGCCACGCCGATGCTCGCCCCCACATAGGCCGTGCTGTCGCCGATGAGAAAGGGCTCGCCGAGCAGGCCCTGCATCTCGGCGGCCAGGCGCGCGGCCTGCTGGGGGCTGCCCAGATCGGGGAGCAGCACGACGAATTCGTCACCGCTGAGGCGCGCCACGGTGTCGCCCTCGCGGGTGCTGGAGATCAGGCGCTCGGCCACCTGGCACAGCAGCTGGTCGCCGGCGTCATGGCCCAGGCCGTCGTTGATCTTCTTGAAGCGGTCGAGGTCGATGAACAGCACCGCCAGCAGGCGGTCACCGCGCCGTGCGCGGGCCATTTCCTGGGTGAGGCGCTCCAGCAGCAGCGGGCGGTTGGGCAGGCCCGTGAGCGTGTCATGGAAAGCCTGGTACTTGAGCTGCTCGTCACGCGCCTGCGCCGCCAGCGCCACGCCGATGCGGTTGACCAGGTCACGCGCCTGCTGCACCAGCTCGTGGCTGAATTCGCGCGGCTCCATCAGGCCGATGGCCAGCAGGCCGCTGACCTGCTTGCGCCAGAAGATGGGCAGCACCAGGATGCGCTGGGCGCCGGCGTCGGCCACCATGGACAGGAAGTCGGGCAGCTCGCCGCCGCCGACGTCGAACCACATGCCGTCATAGTCGCGCGCCAGGCGCTCCAGCAGCCAGGGTTCGAGCTTGCTCGGCAGCTTGGCCGTGACCTCGCCCTCGCCGGCATGCAGGTGCACGATGCCGAAGTCCGCCGCCTGGCGGTCGAACACCACCATGCTGGTCACGGCCTGGGGCCAGAGCTCGTGCAGGCGCTCCTGCACGCGGGTGATGATCTGCTCCATGTCGGCGCGAGCCAGGATCTCGTGGTCGATCTCGGCCAGCGCGCGCAGGGCACCCATCTGCCGGCCCAGGCGCGCAGCCATCTTGTTGAGCGCGTGCCCGAGCTCACCGAATTCGTCGTCGCGCTGCAGCTGCACGGGCAGCTGGAAGTCTTCGCGTGCGATGCGCCGCGTGCCCTCGATCAGACGCTCCAGCGGCACCAGGGTACGCCGCAGCTGCACCCCGCTGAGCAGGGCCACGAGCAGCAGGATGAGCAGCACCACCCCCAGGAATAGATAGACCAGCCGGCCCCAGCCCGGATCGCCCGCCTCTGCGGGGCGCACGACCAGCACGGTCCAGTCGTCGGCGGCGAAGCGCGCGCGCAGGAACAGGCTGCGTGTGGTGTGCGGCTGCGCGATGTCCTGCGGGTCTGCGGCCTGCAGCCCCTGGCGTTCGGCCAGCGGCCGCAGGGCGGCGTCGGTGCAATACAGCACCAGGCCCAGGGCGTCGCGCACGCAGACCTGGGTCTGGTGGGCCAGGTCCTCGGCATCGCCCCAGAGGTAATCCTGGGCGAGTTCGCCCTGCAGCAGTCCGAGCTCGGGCCGCGCCGGATCGACCGCCCGCAGCAGCAGCAGGCGCGGCGCCTGGGCCCCGCCGCGGGTCAGCAGCAGGCTCTCGCCACGCGCCAGATGGGCCTGCGCCGCCTCGGAGGCCACCGCGGCCTCGCCGGGCGGCGGCACCGCGATGTGCGTATAGACACGCCGCGCCGGGCCATCGAGCTCCGGGTCCGGGGTCACGCCCTGGCGCAGGCTGACGGCCTGCACACCCAGCATGAAATGCGCGCCGAGCAGGCGCTCGTAGAGGCCGCTGGTGTAGCTGGCGGCTTCCAGCTCCAGCTGCCGCTGCACATGCTCGCGATCCATCGCGCGCATCTGTACATAGGCCAGCAGGGCCAGCAGCAGCGCCGGCAGCAGGGCCGAGAGCAGGAACAGGGTGAAAACACGCCGTGCCACCCGGCTGCGCAGGAACAGGCCGTGGATCGGGAGCTTGAGCAGGGACAGCATGTTGCGCATCGGTGGCCTCAGCGCGTGTAGTCGGCGGCCAGGCCCACGTAGGCACCGTCATTGGCCCGCACGATGTCGTCCAGGCTGTCCTTGTTGGTCAGCTGGGTCTTGGACGCCCCGTCCTTGCCCAGGCTGTAGAGATCGAAGTCGGAGTTGAGCGGATTGAGCTTGCGGTCCTTGCGTGCCTTGCCCTTGCCGGGCGCACTCTCCAGCTCCTGGTAGACATAGGGCCGGCCCCAGGGATCGTCCCGGCCCGCATTGCCGACCTCGGCCAGGCTGTCCGGGTAGCGCCCGCTGTCGAGCCGGTAATCACGGATCAGGGCCTGCAGCACCAGGATGTCCTGAATGGCCTGGGTCTGGCGGATGCGTTCCCGATGGTTCTGGTACATGGGCAGCGCGATCGCCACCAGCACGCCGACCAGGCCGAGCACCAGCATCAGCTCGATGAGCGTGAAACCCGGCGAACGGAGCAGCGCCGGACGGGCTGGCAGGTGGCACATGGGATGGAGGGTCGTGTGATTTGTAATTTTATGTAAACGCCGGAACCACCCCCCGGGGTAAACCCAGCCCCTGACCACGGGGCCGCCCGGACGTGACTTATTTCACGGTACCGCGGCCGCCGAAGATGGCCGTGCCGACCCGCACCAGGGTGCTGCCGGCCGCGATGGCGGCCTCCAGATCGCCACTCATGCCCATGGACAGGGTGTCCAGCGGCAGTCCGCGCGCGCGCAGATCCTCGTACAGCGCATGGGCACGCAGGAAAACGGCCCGCATGGCTTCGGCATCCTCCTGCGGATCGGGGATGCACATCAGGCCGCGCAGCTGCAGGCGCGGCAGCGCGGCCACGGCCTGCGCCAGCGCCGGCAGTTCATCCGGACGCACGCCGGACTTGGTGGCACCGCCATCCACATTGACCTGGATGCAGACCTTAAGCGGCGGCAGGTCCTGCGGCCGTTGCTCGCTGAGCCGCTGCGCGATCTTGAGCCGGTCCACGGTCTGGGCCCACTGGAAGTGCGTGGCGACCAGGCGGGTCTTGTTGCTCTGGATCGGTCCGATGCAATGCCATTGCAACGGCAGATCACTCAGCAAGGCCATCTTGTCCACCGCCTCCTGGATGTAGTTCTCGCCGAAGGCCGTCTGGCCCGCCGCGTGCGCGGCGCGCACGGCCTCGGGGCCGAAGGTCTTGGACACCGCCAGCAGCTGCACGCTGTCCGGCGCGCGGCCCGCTGCATGACACGCGGCGGCGATGCGGGCATGAACGGCTTGGAGCTGGGTGGCAATCACGGTCATAATGTTTCGCAAGCGTAGCAAAGATAAGGACCGAGGGACCGTGGACATTACCCAACTGCTGGCATTCAGCGTCAAGAACAAGGCTTCCGACCTGCACCTCTCCGCCGGCCTGCCGCCCATGATCCGGGTGCATGGCGATGTGCGCCGCATCAACGTCGACGCCCTGGGGCACAAGGAAGTGCACGCCATGGTGTACGACATCA
>JAIERT010000313.1 GCA_019746735.1 Burkholderiaceae bacterium
GCACCGGCACCTATGTGCTGACCCTGGTGACCCTGGCCGTCGTCGCCGTGCTGCAGGGCGTCTACGCCAGCACCGGCGGCACGCTCTACGGCCTGAACAATATGGTGGTCAGCGACCCCATGGGCAACTGGCTCAAGTGCTTTGCCACCATCGCCGTCATGGTGACCCTGGTCTACGGCCGTCCCTACGCGGGTGACCGCGACATGCTGCGCGGCGGCGAGCTCTTCAGCCTGAGCCTGTTCGCGCTGCTGGGCATGTTCATCATGATCTCGGGCAACAACTTCCTGCTGATCTACCTGGGCCTGGAACTGCTCACGCTGTCCAGCTATGCCCTGGTGGCCCTGCGCCGCGACCATGCCCAGTCCACCGAAGCCGCCATGAAGTATTTCGTGCTGGGCGCGCTGGCCTCGGGCTTCCTGCTCTACGGCCTGTCCATGATGTACGGTGCCACGGGCACCCTGGACATCAATAAGGTCTTCGACAACATCTACGGCGGCCAGATCAACCAGCAGGTGCTGGTCTTCGGCCTGGTCTTCGTCGTCGCCGGCCTGGCCTTCAAGCTCGGCGTCGTGCCCTTCCACATGTGGATCCCCGACGTTTACCAGGGCGCCCCCACCGCCATCACGCTGATGATCGGCGGCGCCCCCAAGCTCGCGGCCTTCGCCATCGTGATGCGCCTGCTGGTCGAGGGCATGCTGCCGCTGTGGTTCGACTGGCAGCAGATGCTCATGCTGCTGGCCATCGCCTCGCTGCTGGTGGGTAACCTGGCCGCCATCATGCAGACCAACCTCAAGCGCATGCTGGCCTTCTCGACCATCGCGCAGATGGGCTTCGTGCTGCTGGGCCTGATCTCGGGCGTGGTCAACGGCAATGCCCTGTCCACCGTCGATGCCTACAGCGCCACCATGTTCTATGTGGTGACCTATGTGCTGACCACACTGGCCGCCTTCGGCGTCATCCTGCTGCTGGCGCGCGAGGGTTTCGAGAGCGAGGAGATCGCCGATTTCGCCGGCCTGAACCAGCGCAGCCCGCTGTACGCCGCCATCATGGGCATCTGCCTGTTCTCGCTGGCCGGCATCCCGCCCATGGTGGGCTTCTATGCCAAGCTGTCGGTGCTGCAAGCCCTGATCGGTACCGGCCAGGGGCTGTACATCGGGCTGGCGGTCTACGCCGTCATCATGTCGCTGATCGGCGCCTTCTACTATCTGCGCGTGGTCAAGGTCATGTACTTTGACGAGCCCATCACCGCCACCACCGTCTCGGCCCCGCTGGACGTGCGTGCCGTGCTCTCCATCAACGGCCTGTTGGTGCTGGGCCTGGGCATCCTGCCCGGCGGCCTCACGGCCCTGTGTGCCCAGGCCGTGGCGGCCATGATCACGACCTGAATCCATGACGCCGTCCGTCGCCGTCACCTTCCTCATCGTCCTGGCCCTGCTGGCGGCCAACCTGCCTTTCCTCAACGACCGCCTGTTGGCGGTCGTGCCGGTGAAGTTCCCCAAGAACCTGGCCATCCGCCTGCTGGAGCTCGTGGCGCTCTACTTCGTGGTCGGTGGCATCGGCCTGCTGCTGGAGCAGCGCCAGGGCCGTGTCGCCCCCCAGGGCTGGGAGTTCTACGCCATCACGGCCGCGCTCTTCCTCACCCTGGCCTTTCCCGGCTTCGTCTGGCGTTATCTGTTCAAGCGCCACGCTTGAGGGCCTGGCGTGGCTGACGATCGTCATCTGATCGAAGTGCGCGAGAGCAGCACCGAGCTGCTCAAGGGCAGGTTCCTGCATGCCTTCCGCGACACCGTGCGCCTGCCCGACGGCAGCAGCGCCGTGCGCGAATACGTCAAGCACCCGGGCGCCGTGATGATCATCCCGCTGCTGCCGCAGCCGGATGGCAGCCTGCGCGTGGTGATCGAGCGCCAGTACCGCTATCCCGTGCAGCAGGTCATGATCGAGTTCCCCGCCGGCAAGCTGGACCCGGGCGAGGACGTGCTGGCCTGCGCGCAGCGCGAGCTGCACGAGGAGACCGGCTACCGCGCTGCCGAATGGGCGCGCGCCGGCGTACTCCACCCGGTGATCTCCTACTCCACCGAGTTCATCGAGGTCTGGTTCGCACGCGGCCTCACGGCCGGCGAGCGTCAGCTCGATGCCGGCGAGTTTCTCGACGTCGACACGGCGACACCGGCCGAGCTGCTGCAGTGGAGCCGTGAAGGCAAGCTGACCGATGCCAAGACGCTCACGGGTCTGCTCTGGCTGCAGAACGTCCTCTCGGGCGCATGGTCTCTGGACTGGAAGCCGGCAGCCTGAGCCTCAGCCTGCCAAGATACGAGCCATGAAAGTCTTCAACCTCCAGTGCAGTGCCTTGCACCGTTTCGAAGGCTGGTTCGCGTCCGAAGAAGACTACGCCAGCCAGGTCGAGCGCGGCCTGCTGGAATGCCCGCTCTGCGCCGACAAGACGGTGCAGAAACTGCCCAGCGCCCCGCGCCTCAACCTCGGTGCCGGCGAGCAGACGCCCGCCACACCGTCTTCTGGCCAGCCGCAGGCTCTCGTGGCTGGCGACGCCGCCCAGGCCCTGCAGGCGGCTTGGCTGCAGATGGCGCGCCAGATCGTGAACCAGACCGAAGACGTGGGCTCCCGCTTTGCCGAGGAGGCGCGCAAGATCCACTATGGCGAGAGCGAGGAACGCGGCATCCGCGGCCAGGCCTCGCGCGAGGAGACCGAGGCGCTGCTGGAGGAGGGCATTGCGGTGATGCCGCTGCCTTTGCCCGAAGGGCTCAAGGGGCCGCTGCAGTGAGCCCTGTAAAAAAACCCGGTCTGAATCGACCGGGTTTTTTCCTGGTGGGCTGGGACCGGAGTGTTGTCAGCCGTGGCGGATATGGTTCAGCAAACCGGATCTCCACAGGCGCCAAGCGCGTCAGCAAGCCGGAACGGTGTCCGCACGGCGCTGCAATTCAGCGCCGTGCGAGCACTTCGCGCAGCCTGTCGGCCAGCTCGTCGATGTGGAACTTGGCGATGTAGGCGTCGGCGCCCGCGCTCTGGGCCTGCAGCTCGCTGGCGCTGCCCGTGAGCGAGGAGTGCACCACCACGGGCAGGCTGCTGTATTGCACGTCGGCCTTGATCTGGCGGGTGAGGGTGAAGCCGTCCATCTCGGGCATTTCCAGGTCGGTCAGCAGCAGCGCCACCTTGTCACGCACGGTCTTGCCTTCGGCCTTGGCCTGGGCGGCCAGGGCCTGCAGGCGTTCCCAGGCCTCCTTGCCGCTGCGCGTCATGATGAAGTTCACGCCCAGCGAGCTCAGGCCTTTTTCGATCACGCCACGCGCCATGGCCGAGTCGTCGGCCACCAGCACCACGGTGCCCGGCGGCAGGTCGATGCGGCCGCCCGAGGCTTTCTCGAACTTGGTCTGGTCCGGCATCACGTCCTGCAGGATGCGCTCCACGTCCAGGATCTGCGCCAGGCGCGAATCCTCGGCGTCGCCGTCGATGCGCGCGATGCTGGTCACGAGCTCGCCGCCCCGGCCCTCGGCCGAGAGCACATGCTTCCAGTCCACCTGCACGATCTCGGTGACTTCCTCGACGGCAAAGCCCTGGGTGGTGCGGGCGAACTCGGTGACGAGCAGAATGCCGTCGCCCGACTTGCGCGTGCAGCCCGTGAGGGCCGGCAGGTCGATCACGGTGATGATCTGGCCGCGGATATTCGCCACGCCCAGCACATGCGGCGGCGCGTTGACCATCTTGGTCAGCGCGGGCATCACCATGATCTCGCGCACCTTGAAGACGTTGATGCCGAAGAGCTCGCGCCGGTCGGTGCCAGCGGCTTCACCCAGACGGAACAGCAGCAGTTCGAACTTGTTGCTGGCCTGGCTGGCGCGGGGATCGTGCCCGCGGGTGGAGGGGGAGGAGGCGTTCATGCTGGCGGTCCTGGTAAGGGGTGCTGGAGAGCGTAGCCGTTAGTGTCGCAGACGGCAAGCCGGGTGGGCGATGCCCCCGTGCACAAGTGCGCAAGAATCGGGTGGCTGGCCGCCGCGCCAGGCCTCAGAATCCACCCCATGTCGACCACCAGCCTGATCCAGCTCCTCTCGCTTGCCGCCATCTGGGGCGCGTCCTTCCTGTTCATGCGCGCGACCGTGCCGGTGTTCGGCCCGGCCTGGCTCATCGAGGCACGGGTGCTGCTGGGCGCGCTGCTGCTCTGGGCGGTGGCGCGCTGGCTGCGCCAGCCCCTGGTCTGGAAGGGCCAGGGCCGGCACTATGCGGTGCTGGGCCTGTTCAACACGGCGCTGCCCTTCCTGCTCTTTGCCTATGCCGCGCGCACGCTGCCGGCCTCCATCCTGTCCATCCTCAACGCCACCGGTCCGATCTGGGGGGCCCTGATCGCCGCCCTCTGGCAGCGCACGCCGCTGAGCCCGCGGGCGGCCCTGGGCATGCTGCTGGGCGTGGCCGGGGTGGCGCTGCTGCTGGGGGTGGACCCGGCCGCGTTGCAGCCCGGCGCGGGCTGGGCCATTGCCGCCACGCTGGCGGCCACGGGCTGCTATGGCCTGGCCAGCAACTACGCCCGCGTGGCGCCCACCCAGGGGCCGCTGGCCAATGCGCACGGCAGCATGTGGGCCGCCGTGCTCTGGGTGCTGCCCCTGCTGCCCTGGTTGCCGGAGCCGTCCACGCCCGGGCCCACGGCACTGGCCATGGTGGCCGCGCTGGGCCTGCTCTGCACCGGCGTGGCCTACCTGCTGTATTTCCGTCTGGTGGCCGATATCGGTGCCGCGCCCGCGCTGACCGTGGGCTTTCTGATCCCGCTGTTCGGCGTGCTCTGGGGCTGGCTCTTCCTCGGCGAGGTCGTGGGCTGGCACACCCTGGCCGGGGGGCTGGTGGTGCTGGTGGGCACGGCGCTGGTCACGGGCTTCGATCCGCGCACGCTGTGGGCGCGCAGGGAGCCAGAGCATGGATGAGGCCCTGCTGGCCCAGCCCGCGCGCCAGTACGCCCTGGTGGCGCAGGCCATCCGTTACCTGCGCGCGCACGCGCAGCAGCAGCCCACGCTGGCCGAAGTCGCCGCGGCCGTGCACCTGAGCGAGCACCACCTGCAACGCGTCTTCGCCGCCTGGGCCGGCATCTCGCCCAAGCGCTTCCTGCAGTACCTGAGCAAGGAGCACGCGCT
>JAIERT010000072.1 GCA_019746735.1 Burkholderiaceae bacterium
GTGGAGTACAGCGTGGTGGTCTTGCCCGAACCCGTGGGCCCGGTCACGAGGATGATGCCGTGCGGACGCTTGACCAACTGCTCCCAGCGCACCGCGTCGTGCGGCGGAAAGCCCAGCTCGTCCAGGCTCTTGACCGCGTTGTCCGGGTCGAAGATACGCATGACCATCTTCTCGCCGAAGGCCGTGGGCAGGGTGGAGATACGCATTTCCACCTCGTCGCCCGAGGGGTTGCGAGTCTTGATGCGGCCGTCCTGCGGGCGGCGCTTCTCGATCACGTCCATGCGGCCCAGCAGCTTGATGCGCGCCGTCATGGCATTGAGCACGCCCATGGGCATCTGGTAGACCGGGTGCAGCACGCCGTCGATGCGGAAGCGGATCACGCCCTGCTCGCGCCGCGGCTCCAGGTGGATGTCGCTGGCGCGCTGGTCGAAGGCGTACTGCCAGAGCCAGTCCACCACCTGCACCACGCTCTGGTCGTTGGCATCGAGCTGCTTGTTGCTCTTGCCCAGCTCCACCAGCTGCTCGAAGCTCGCGCCACCGGAGTTGCCCCCCGACTTCATGGCCGAGCGCACCGACTTGGCCAGGGCGAAGAACTCGGCCGTGTAGCGGTGGATCTCCCCCGGGCTGGCGAGCACGCGACGCACGCTGCGCCGGGTCTGGCGCTCGACTTCGGCCACCCAGTCGCTGATGTAGGGCTCGGTCGTGGCCACCACCACTTCATGGGGCAGCACCTGCACCGGCAGCACCTTGTGGCGCTCGGCATAGGCCGCGCTCATGGTGTCGGCCACCTTGCCCACATCGACCTTGAGCGGATCGATGCGCAGGTAATCCAGCCCGGCGCGGCCGGCCAGCCACTGGGTCAGCAGCTCCACATCCAGCGCCTTGTTATCGCTGACGCGCCGCATCGAGACATTGGCCAGGCGCAGCAGGGGGTGCTGGGCACTTTCGGCCTGGGCGCAGCGGGCGATGGTGCGTTGCGCCTCCTCCTCGCTGATCACGCCGTCGGCCTGCATCCACTCGACCAGCAGGCGCCAACTCAGCGGCCCCACGTGCTCGGACTTGGACAGGCTGCGGGTTTTCAGCTGGGCGCTCATAGGGGGAAGGTCAGAGATCGGCGATCGGTTTGAAGCCACGCAACCACTTGGGTGCGGGCAGACCCCAGCGAGTCTGGATGATTTCCGCCCGCTCGGCAAGCACAGCGCGTGCCGGACGCTGCACCGTGCGCTGCGCCAGAACCACGGTGTTGCCTTCGCGCGTCGCCTTGAAGGCCCAGACCGCCTCGCGGCCGAAGGCGGCGGCAATCCTGTCCACGCTGCGGTCGAAACTGGACGAGCGGCCGAAGAGGTTGACGGTCATGCAGCCCTCGTCCGTCAGCAGGCGGCAGCAGTCGGCATAGAACTCGGGGCTGTCGAGCACGGGCGCGGCCGCCTCGCGGTCGTACAGGTCTACCTGCAGCGCATCCACCGTGCCGAACCATTGCGGCTTGCGGATCTCCTCGGCCGCATCGGCCAGGATGACCTGCATCCTCGCCGTGTCCGCGGGCAGCTTGAACCAGCCGCGGCAGGCATGCAGCACACCCGGATTGAGCTCGATGGCCGTGGTCTTCATGCGCAGCACCTTGGCACAGAACTTGGTCAGCGACCCGGCCCCCAGCCCCAGCTGCAGCGCCTGGCGCTTGGGCACGGTGTCGGGCTCGACGAACAGGGCCCAGGCCATCATGCGCTCGATGTATTCATGCACCAGGCGTGTCGGATCGCGGGTGTCCATGGAGCCCTGGATCCAGATCGAATCGAGATGGAGGTGGCGGATGGGGCCCTCGTCGGAGAACTGGACCTCGGGCAGGGTTGGCGGGCGTTTGCTCAAGATGGGTCGATTATCCCCGCCTGGGCTGCTACCTCGCGCCAGGCCGCGAGCTTGCGTTCGTAGCGCCAGCTCGCGTTGGCAGGGCTCGTCGACGGCAGTTGCACCAGCGGGAAATGCGCCACGCCCAGGGCCGCACGCACTTCCTTGGCATGCCTGAAACTCTCGCCCCCGTTGTGGGCAATCAACCGCAGTTGCGGACAACGCCCACGCAAGGTCGCGAAGTCGTTGACCACCGGCTTGCGGATCGAACTGTCTAGGCTACCCTCGCGCTCGCAACTGGCATAAACATCCCAGATGCCTAGGCCGTGGTCCAGCACCCAGGCACAACGTTCGGCGTAGTGCTCCGCCGCCGGCAGGGGATCGTCGGGCCACAGGGCCTGCAGGATCTTCCAGAAGTGGTTCTGTGGATGGCCGTAGTACTGCTGCGCCTGCAGTGAGGCCACGCCGGGAAAGCTGCCCAGCACGAGCAGACGCGTGCCGGGACCGACGACCGCCGGCAGGCCCTGCAGGCGCAACGTCTTCATGCCCGGTCGCAGCGCGGCAAGACCGATTGCAGGTTGGCCTGCGCCTGCGCCTGCAGATGTTCCAGCGACAGCCCCCGCAACTCCGCCAGCACCTGCGCGATGCGCGGCAGCTCGCCGGGCTCGTTGCGCCCCTGCGGCACGCCGCGTGCACGCTCCTCGGCCGTGGTGTAGAGCCAGTGCGGCGGCATGTCGGGCGCGTCGGTCTCAAGCACGATGGCTTCGAGCGGCAGCTCGACGGCCAGCTTGCGCAGGTGGCTGGCGCGCTCGTAGCTCAGCGCGCCGCCGAAGCCGAGCTTGAACCCCAGATCGACGAAGGCCTGCGCCTGCTGCAGGCTGCCGTTGAAGGCGTGCGCGATGCCGCGCCAGCGGTGGCCGCCCGCGCCCGTCCCGGGCGCCGCCCCGTTCGCGACCGCACGCAATCCCTTGAGCAGCATGTCGGCCGAGTGCCGCACATGCAGGATCACGGGCAGGCCATGCTGGCGCGCCAGCCTGAGCTGCGTCACGTAGAAATGCTCCTGCCGCGCCCGCAAGGGCGGCTCGCACAGCGCGGGCACGAAATAGTCCAGCCCGATCTCGCCCACGGCGACGAGGTGCGGGTCGTCGCGGTGCTGCGCCAGGGCCGCATCCAGCCGGGCCAGATCCTCGTCGACCGCGTCCTGGACATAGAGCGGATGGATGCCCAGGGCATAGCTGTCGCCGAACTGGTGGGCCAGTGCTCGCACACGTTCGAAGTCCCGCACCTGCACGGCCGGCAGCACGCAGTGCACCACCCCACGCTCGCGTGCACGCTCGCGCACGGCCGCCACGTCGGCGGCGAACTCGGGCGCGTCCAGGTGGCAATGGGTGTCGATCCATCCAGTCAGGGGCATGGCGCCGATGATGCCGCAAACCGTGACCGGACAGGGCCGGTGCGCATGCAAAAAACGGCCAGCCGTGCTACCGTCATTCCCACACCGCCATACCGGCGGCCCCAACCGGGGGTACGCATGCGCCAGCCTGCCCTTTACAGCCGTTCACCGCGTGGCCCCGCCGCCGCGCCGGACGCGGTCTTGCCCGAAACGCCCCCCGCCTCCCCCGAACCGCCCCGCCAAGTCTGGCGCGCACGCCTGCCACACTGGCAGGAGCGCCACTGGCGCTGGCTGGCGCTGGCCGCTGTGCTGGTCCTGCTGGCCCAGGCCTTCTGGCCGGCGGTGCAGCAGCGCAAGCTGACGCAGGAGGACATCGACGCGGCCGTGCTCAAGACCCTGGAGACGACCGTCCTCCCCTCCCCGGCCGCGCGTGCGGCGGCCATCGTGGCGCCCTCGGTGGTGCGCGTGAATGGCTTCGTCACCGACAAGGACGGCGAGGAAGAGGAGCATGGCCTGGGCACGGGCGTGGTGATCGTCGACAGCGGCATCATCCTCACCAATCTGCACGTGGTGGCTGGCGCCAACCGCATCGAAGTCACCTTCCATGACGGTACGCAGTCACCAGCCGTCATGACGGGCGGCCAGATCCACAACGACCTGGCGGTATTGCAGGCCCGCAAGCTGCCGGACGATCTCAAGGCCGCGACCATGCGTTCCACGGCCGAGCTGCAGCCCGGCGACGGTGTGGTCGCCGTGGGCTTTCCCTTCGGCATCGGTCCTTCGGTCTCCAGCGGCGTGGTCTCCGGGCTCAAGCGCAGCTTCCGCTCGCCCGAGGGCAAGCAGCAGATCGGCAACCTGATCCAGTTCGACGCCGCGGCCAACCCCGGCAACTCGGGCGGGCCGCTGGTCACCATGGACGGGGAGGTGGTGGGCATCGTGACGGCCATCCTCAATCCCAACGAACAACGCACCTTCGTCGGCATCGGCTTTGCCGTGCCCATCGAGAACGCGGCCTCGGCCGTGGGCATGCATCCCTTCTGAAAGGACACCCGCATGAGCAACACCTCCAGCGCCGACACGGCCCGCCTGATGGAACAGATCCTCTACGAGGTCAAGCGCGTGGTCGTCGGCCAGGACCGCTTCCTGGAACGCGTCATGGTCGCCCTGCTGGCCCAGGGCCATCTGCTGGTCGAAGGCGTGCCCGGCCTGGCCAAGACGCTGACCATCAAGACCCTGGCCCAGGTGGTGCAGGGGCAGTTCCGCCGCATCCAGTTCACGCCCGACCTCGTGCCCGCCGACCTCGTGGGCACGCGCATCTACAACCAGAAGAGCGGCGAGTTCAGCACGGCGCTCGGCCCGGTCTTCGCCAACCTGCTGCTGGCCGACGAGATCAACCGTGCGCCGGCCAAGGTGCAGAGCGCGCTGCTGGAGGTGATGCAGGAACGGCAGGTGACCATTGCCGGCACCAGCCACCGCGTGCCCGCGCCGTTCGTCGTGATGGCCACGCAGAACCCCATCGAGACCGAGGGCACCTACCCTCTGCCTGAGGCCCAGGTGGACCGCTTCATGTTCAAGGTGCTGGTCGACTACCCCACGGAAGAGGAAGAGTTCGTCATCGTGCAGCGCGTCACGGGCCCGGCACCGCAGGTGGCCGCGGTGGCCACTACGGACCAGCTCGCGGGCCTGCAGCAGCTCTGCCGCGCGGTCTATGTGGACCCGGCCCTGGCGCAGTACGCCGTGAAGCTGGTGGCGGCCACGCGTGAGCCCGCGCGCGCCGGCCTCAAGGACACGGCCCGCCTGCTGAGCTACGGCGCCAGCCCGCGCGCTACCATCAGCCTGATCGAGGGCGCGCGCGCCCTGGCCCTGCTGCGCGGGCGCAACTACGCCCTGCCCGAGGACGTGGG
>JAIERT010000180.1 GCA_019746735.1 Burkholderiaceae bacterium
TGCTATGCACGGCACTACTCCCCACATTCGCCCTTGGGCAGGTCACGACGCCTGCCTCAAGCCCTACAAGTATTTCCGTCCAAGCCTCGGCCACGAAAAGTGCCGGGTTGACGCTGGATATCGCACTTCAAACCGCGCTCCGTCAAAACCCGCAGCTGCGTATTGCCGAGCTCGAGGTCGAGGCCAACAAAGGCGCGGTTCAGCAGGCCCGAATCATTCCCAACCCGTCGTTGGGCTTTGAGCAGCAGGACACAGGCAGGGCCACTCGCCAAACCACGGTCCAGCTGAGCCAGCCCATCGAGCTGGGGGGCAAGCGATCTGCCCGCATGGAGCTGGCCAACAGCGGCCAGGAAGTGGCCATGGCCGAGCTTGCGATGCGGCTGGCTGAATTGCGTGCTGTGACGACGCAAGCTTTCTTTGAAGCCCTGATTGCGCAAGAGCGCGTCAGGGTTGCCGAAGAGTCCTTGAAGATCGTCGCCAGCGGAACCGCGGCCACGGCTCGACGGGTAACGGCCGGGAAGATCTCCCCGACCGAAGAAACGCGCGCCAGAGTCGCAGAGGCTAATGTGCGGATTGAGCTACGCCAAGCTCAGGCCGACCGGCTTGCGGCACTTCGCTCGCTTGCTCTCGTCATGGGTTTGCCGGCCAACAGCATCGATCAACTCGACGGCCGGCCGGAGACTCTGCCGATCCCGCAGGGGGGCGAAGCGATCAACGATCGCCTCATGAAATCCCCTCTGTTGCGACGGGCCCAGGGCGAAGTGCGCAGAGCACAGGCGGCCTACGAACTCGAACGGGCACGCCGCATCCCCGATGTCACGGTCAGTTTAGGCGCTGTCCGTTCGCAAGACTTCGGGCGCGATCAACCTATCATTGGCATCTCTATTCCCCTGCCGCTCTTCGATCGGAACCAGGGAGCGCAGCTCCAGGCATTGCGTCGGCTGGACGCCGCACAAGTGCAGGCCGAGGCTGAAGAGGCCCGCCTTCGTTCGGAGGTACTGCAAGCGGCCGATCAACTGCAAGCGCGTACCAGCGAAGTGCAGGCGCTGCAGCAGGAGGTCCTCCCCGGAGCCCAAAGCGCGTACGAAGCGGCAAGCCGTGGTTTTGAGCTCGGCAAGTTCGGCTTCCTGGATGTCCTGGATGCCCAGCGCACCTGGCTGCTGGCACGAACACAGTATCTGAATGCTCTTGGCGAGGCGCATCGTGCGTCCGCAGAGCTTGAGCGTCGCCTCGGATCGGCGAACGACCGCCCTGAAGTGGGTAATCAACCGTGAGTTTGAACATGAAAACCAAGACTGATCTGATCTCGCGCGCGAGCGCAACCCTGGGCAAAAAGCAACTGATCGCGATCGCGGTGCTGATCGCATTGGGAGGCATTGGTGGCGTCGCCATCATGAGTTCCGGTCCCGGCAAATCGGGTGCCCAAGAAGCCCATGGCCATGGACACGACGAGGCCAAGGGCCACGGTGACGGGGAACATCATGGCGAATCCAAAGGCGGCGATGGCCACAAGCATGCTGAAGGCCACGGTGACAACGAGCACCATGAGGAAGGCGCAAAAGGCCCTAACGGTGGTCAGACACTGACAGATGGTGACTTCGGACTCGAGGTCCTGCTGGCTGAGCAAGGCGGGGCACCCCGGATGAAGCTATGGCTCTCCAAGAAGGGCAAGGCCTTGGCGGCCGACAAAGTGAAGGTGACAGCTGAGTTGACGCGACCGGGCGGCGATGTCGAGAAGATCACCTTCAAAGCCGACAAGGACGTACTGGTCAGCACGCAAGCTGTCGAGGAGCCGCACGCCTTTGAAGGCATGGTCATGGTGCAGGCAGACAAAGAGTCGCTCATCTTCCAGTTGAGTCAGAAGGAAGGCCTGATTGCGATGACGGATACCCAGATCAAGACCGCCAGTGTGGGCGTGGATACATCTGGCCCTGCCACCATTCGGTCGACGTTGCAACTGCCTGGCGAGATCCGCTTCAACGAAGATCGGACTGCGCACGTGGTTCCACGTGTCGCCGGGGTGGTTGAGAGCTCTCCTGTCGCATTAGGTCAGCAAGTTCGCAAAGGAGACGTCCTGGCTGTCATCAGCAGCCCGGCCATCTCGGAGCAACGCGCCGAGCTCCAGGCGGCGCAAATGCGCCAGCAGCTTGCCCGCACGACGTACGAGCGTGAGAAGAAGCTCTGGGAAGAGAAGATCTCGCCTCAGCAGGACGTATTGCAGGCAGAACAGGCTCTGCGCGAGACGGAAATCGCCGTGGCCAATGTTCGCCAAAAGCTGCAGGCTGTCGGCGCCAGTGCCAGTGCCAGTGCTGGCGGGCTGAACCGTTATGAGCTTCGTGCGCCATTTGACGGGATCGTCATCGAGAAGCACATCGCCTTGGGCGAACAGGTTCGCGAAGACACTAACGTCTTCACCATCTCTGATCTGCGCACGGTCTGGGCTCAGATCAACGTACCAGCCAAAGATCTGCCTCTGGTCCGCGTAGGCGAGAAGGTGACGATTCGGTCGACCTCGTTCGATCAGTCCGCGACCGGAACGGTGGCTTACGTCGGCTCCCTCATCGGAGAACAGACCCGAACCGCACAGGCACGTGTCACCGTCAAGAATCCCAAGGCCATCTGGCGCCCCGGGCTCTTCGTCAATGTCGAGCTCCTGGCCAGCGAAGCGTCCGTGCCGGTCACCGTGGCCAGCGATGCCATCCAGACCATGGAAAACAAGACGATCGTGTTCCTGCGCACGCCTACCGGTTTCATTCCGCAGCCCGTGCAAGTGGGCCGTAGCGACGGCAAACGCGTGGAAATCGTCAAAGGCCTTCAGCCTGGTGCCAAGTACGCCAGCACGGGCAGCTTTGTCGTGAAGGCGGAGGCCGGCAAGGGCTCTGCCAGCCACTCGCACTAATCAGGATGCAGAACCATGTTTGAACGCATTATTCGTTTTGCAATTGATAACCGATGGCTCATGATGTTGGCCGTCCTGGGTATGGCCGCCTTGGGCGTCTTCAGCTACCAGCGGTTGTCAATCGACGCTGTGCCGGACATCACCAATGTTCAGGTACAGATCAACACACAGGCACCAGGCTATTCCCCTCTGGAAACCGAGCAACGGGTGACATTCCCCATCGAAACGGTGATGGCGGGTTTGCCCGGTCTGCAGCAGACACGCTCCCTGTCGCGGTACGGTCTGTCGCAGGTGACCGTTGTGTTCCAGGATGGCACGGACATTTACTTTGCTCGGCAGCTGGTCAACGAGCGTATCCAGAGCGCTCGCGACAGCCTTCCGCAAGGTGTCACGCCTGCCATTGGTCCTATCTCCACCGGTTTGGGGGAGATCTACCAGTGGACGGTCGAGGCGCAGGACGGCGCCAAGAAGCCTGATGGGAATCCCTATACGCCTACCGATCTGCGCGAAATCCAGGACTGGATCATCAAACCGCAGTTGCGTAACGTGCCTGGCGTCACCGAAATCAACACGATCGGTGGCTTCTCCAAGGAATACCACATTGCGCCAGATCCCATCAAGCTCTCGGCCTATGGGTTGACCTTGGTCGATCTTGTCGGCGCGCTTGAGCGAAACAATGCCAACGTCGGTGCAGGCTATATCGAGCGCCGTGGCGAGCAGTACCTTATTCGGGCGCCCAGCCAGGTTCGTTCGATGGAGGACATCCGCAACGTCGTTCTGCGAAACGAGCGTGGTGTTCCGGTCCGTGTCCGCGACGTCGCTGTCGTGGAGATCGGTCGGGAGCTTCGCACCGGTGCGGCAACTGATAACGGACGCGAGGTGGTTCTTGGGACCGTCTTCATGCTGATCGGCGAAAACAGCCGCAAGGTGTCACAGGCCGTTGACAAGAAGATGGTCGAGATCAACCGCAATCTGCCCGAGGGCGTGCATGCGGTGACGGTTTATGACCGGACTATCCTGGTCGACAAGGCCATCAACACCGTCAAGAAGAACCTTCTTGAAGGCGCCATTCTGGTGATCGCCATCCTGTTCTTGTTCCTCGGAAACATGCGGGCCGCCATTCTGACTGCCATGGTGATCCCGCTGTCGATGCTCTTCACCTTCACAGGGATGGTCCAACAGAAGGTCAGTGCCAACCTGATGAGTCTGGGGGCCCTGGACTTCGGCATCATCATTGACGGCGCCGTCGTGATCGTCGAGAACTGCGTTCGCAGACTCGCCCATGCTCAGGAAGTCGCGGGGCGCAAGCTGACACGGGAAGAGCGATTCAATGAGGTCTTCCTGGCGTCCCAGGAGGCACGACGTCCTCTTCTTTTTGGTCAGTTGATCATCATGATCGTGTACCTGCCGATCTTCGCATTGGCAGGCGTCGAAGGAAAGATGTTCCACCCGATGGCCTTCACTGTCGTGATTGCCCTGGTCGGCGCCATGATTCTCTCGATCACCTTCATTCCCGCAGCCGTTGCACTGTTCATCGGCGACAAGGTGGCTGAGAAAGAAAACCGGGTCATGGCCTGGGCGCGCAAAGTCTACGAGCCTCTGCTGGACCGTGTGATGGACGCCAAACCCTTGGTGCTGACCTTTGCCGCGGTGACTGTTGTCCTGTCCGGGTTGCTTGCAACCCGACTCGGAAGCGAGTTTGTCCCCAGCCTGAATGAGGGGGACTTTGCGGTCCAGGCGCTGCGCATTCCCGGTACCAGTCTGACGCAGTCGGTCGCGATGCAGCAACAGCTGGAATCCACGCTGAAGGCCCAATTCCCGGAGATCGAGCGCGTGTTCGCCAGAACAGGTACGGCCGAGATCGCGGCGGATCCGATGCCGCCCAACATCTCGGACAGTTACGTGATGCTCAAGCCGGTGGCTGAGTGGCCTGAGCCGCGCAAGACCCGTGAGGAGCTGGTTGACGCGGTCAAGGCTGAGGTTGCCAAGATGCCTGGTCAGAACTACGAGTTCTCCCAGCCCATCCAGCTCCGCTTCAATGAGCTGATTTCAGGCGTCCGTGCTGACGTGGCCGTCAAGGTGTTCGGCGATGACATGGACGTCCTCAACGACTCGGCCCAGAAGATCTCTGTGCTGCTGCAGGGCATCCGCGGCGCTTCCGAGGTCAACGTCGAGCAGACCACGGGCCTGCCTATGCTCACGGTGAACATCGACCGCGAGAAGACGGCCCGATACGGCCTCAATGTGCAGGACGTCCAGGACACCCTTG
>JAIERT010000051.1 GCA_019746735.1 Burkholderiaceae bacterium
AGAACTCATCAACGCACGCGCAGAGTGGCCGATCTATGTCAATGTTGACCAATCAGGATTTGTTGCGCCGGGTTCCGTTGTTCTCGATGCTGTCAGACGAACAGCTCCATGCGCTGGCGGGCGCGGTCGTCAAGCGTCGGGTCAAGCGCGGCGAGCGCGTCGTGCAGCAGGGCGAAAAATCCGATGCCCTGTCCATCATCCTGTCCGGGCGTGCACGTGTGCTCATGACCGACAGCAGCAATGGCCGCGAAGTCATCCTGGCCACGTTGCAGTCGGGTGACTATTTCGGCGAGATGAGCCTGCTCGACAACGACGTGCACTCGGCCTCGGTCGAGGCCGAGACCCAGACCGACGTGCTGGAACTGGGCCGCGCCGAGTTCCTGCGCAGTCTGGCCGAGAGCGCGCCCATGGCCTACGGCATCATGCGTGGCCTGGTGCAGCGCCTGCGCCATGCCGACCGCAAGATCGGCTCGCTGGCGCTCATGAGCGTCTATGGCCGCGTGGCCAATGTGCTGCTCGATACGGCCAAGGCCGCGCCGGCCGGCGACATGATCATCCGCGACAAGCTCTCGCGCCAGGACATCGCCAAGATGGTCGGCGCCTCGCGCGAGATGGTCAGTCGCGTGATGAAGGATTTCGAGGAGCAGGGTTTCGTGACCCCGCTCGAAGGCGGCGCCATGCATGTCAAGGAACGCCGCTCCAAGCCGCGCTGAGGCGGCCGCCCCCAGCGCGGGCCTGATTCCCCTCCATGACCTACCGACTCCACACGCTCCATTCCGACGACTCCGGCGCTGCGGCGCCCGCACGCAGCGGCCGCAGCCGCAGCCGCCTGGCCGGTGAGGTGCTGCTCTTCATCAGCCTCGTGCTGCTGGCCTACTGGGCGCTGGCGCTCCTCAGTCATACCCTGCTCGATCCCGCCTGGTCCACGTCAGGCGATGGCGCCGCGGTGCGCAACCGCGGTGGCCAGCTCGGTGCCTGGATTGCCGACGCCAGTTACTACCTCTTCGGCTTTTCGGTCTGGTGGTGCTTTGCCGCCGCCGTGCGCAGCTGGCTGGCCGCTCTGGCGCGCTGGCTGCGTGGCCCCGAGCTGGTTGAAGAGGGCGCGCCGCGTCCCTCGCGCCTGGCGCGTTTCGTGGCGAGCCGCTGGAGCTTCTGGATTGGGCTGGTTCTGCTGATGCTGGCCAGCACGGCCATCGAGTGGTCACGCTTCTACAGCCTGGAGCCGCACCTGCCCGGGCACGCCGGCGGCGTGCTGGGCTACTGGGTCGGTCCGGTGGCCGCGCGTTGGCTGGGCGTGACGGGCTCGGCCCTGCTGGCCATCGGCCTGTGGGTGCTGGCCGTGGCCCTGGTGTTTCGTTTTTCCTGGGGCCATGTGGCCGAGCGCATCGGGGCGGCGCTGCAGCACTTCATCGAATCGCGCCGGGCCCGGCGCGAACTGGCGCAGGACCTGGCCCTGGGCCAGCGGGCCGCGCGCGAGCGCGAAGAGGGGGTGCTGGAGGAGCGCGAGGAGATCATCGAACACCATGCCCCGCCCGTGCTGATCGAACCGGTGCTGGCCGAGGTGCCGCAGAGCGTGCGCGTGGCCAAGGAGCGGCAGAAGCCCTTGTTCGCCGACCTGCCCGATTCCAAGCTGCCGCAGGTGGATCTGCTCGACGGCGCGCAGACGCGCCAGGAAACCGTTTCGTCCGAGACGCTGGAGATGACCAGCCGTCTGATCGAGAAGAAGCTCAAGGACTTCGGCGTCGAGGTGCGCGTGGTGCTGGCCCAGCCCGGCCCCGTGATCACGCGCTACGAGATCGAGCCCGCCACGGGCGTCAAGGGTTCGCAGATCGTGGGGCTGGCCAAGGATCTCGCGCGTTCGCTGAGCCTGGTGTCCATCCGCGTGGTCGAGACCATCCCGGGCAAGAACTACATGGCGCTGGAACTGCCGAATGCTAAGCGCCAGTCCATCCGCCTGTCCGAGATCCTCGGTTCGCAGGTCTACAACGAGGCCAAGTCCATGCTGACCATGGGCCTGGGCAAGGACATCGTGGGCAACCCCATCGTGGCCGACCTGGCCAAGATGCCGCATGTGCTCGTGGCCGGCACCACGGGCTCGGGCAAGTCGGTCGGGATCAACGCCATGATCCTGTCCCTGCTCTACAAGGCCGAGGCGCGCGACGTGCGCCTGCTCATGATCGACCCCAAGATGCTGGAGATGTCGGTCTACGAAGGCATTCCGCACCTGCTCGCGCCCGTCGTCACCGACATGAAGCAAGCTGCCCACGGTCTGAACTGGTGCGTGGCCGAGATGGAGCGCCGCTACAAGCTCATGAGCAAGCTGGGCGTGCGCAATCTGGCTGGCTACAACCACAAGATCGACGAAGCCAAGGCCAAGGAACAGTTCATCTACAACCCCTTCAGCCTCACACCCGAATCGCCCGAGCCGCTGGAGCGCCTGCCGCACATCGTGGTGGTCATCGACGAGCTGGCCGATCTGATGATGGTCGTGGGCAAGAAGATCGAGGAGCTGATTGCCCGTCTGGCGCAGAAGGCGCGTGCCGCCGGCATCCACCTGATCCTCGCCACCCAGCGTCCCAGCGTGGACGTGATCACCGGCCTGATCAAGGCCAACATCCCCACGCGCATCGCCTTCCAGGTCAGCAGCAAGATCGACAGCCGCACCATCCTCGACCAGATGGGTGCCGAGGCCCTGCTGGGCATGGGCGACATGCTCTACATGGCCAGCGGCACCGGCCTGCCCATCCGCGTGCACGGTGCCTTCGTCTCGGATGACGAGGTGCACCGGGTCGTGAGCTACCTCAAGAGCCAGGGCGAGCCTGACTACATCGAGGGCGTGCTCGAGGGCGGCACGGTCGACGGCGAAGAGGGCCCCTTGGGCGAGGGCGGTCCCAGCGGCGAGAAGGACCCCATGTACGACCAGGCCGTGGAGATCGTGCTCAAGAACCGCAAGGCCAGCATCTCCCTGGTGCAGCGCCATTTGAAGATCGGCTACAACCGCGCGGCGCGTCTGGTGGAAGACATGGAGAAGGCCGGGCTGGTCAGCGCCATGAGCACCAATGGCCAGCGCGACATCCTGGTACCCGCACGCGCCGAATGACATCCATGAAAAAACTGCTTGCTCTCTTTTTGGTAGCAATTGGCGCCTCGGCGCAGGCCGATGGGCTGGGGGCGCTGGAGCTGTTCCTGAAGACCGCCGCCAGCGGTCGCGCTGATTTCACCCAGGTCGTCACCTCGCCGCCACGCGAAGGACAGACGGCGCGCACGCGCAACTCCAGTGGCACCTTCGAATTCCAGCGCCCCGGGCGCTTCCGCTTCGTCTATGGCAAGCCGCTGCCGCAGACCATCGTGGCGGATGGCCAGACCCTGTGGCTGTACGACCCCGATCTCAACCAGGTCACGGCACGCGCGCAGGCCAGCGCCCTGGGCAGCACGCCAGCGGCATTGATTGCCGCCGCACCCGACCTCCAGGCCCTGCAGGCCGATTACCAGCTGGCGAACGCGCCCGAGCGCGACGGTCTGAAGTGGGTGCAGGCCACGCCGCGCGCGCGTGATGGCCAGGTGCAGAGTGTGCGCGTGGGCCTGCGTGAAGTGGAGCAGGGTGGCAAGAAGACGGCCGAACTCGCCGCGCTGGAAATCGTCGACAGCTTTGGCCAGCGTTCATTGCTGACCTTCAGCAAGGTGCAGCTCAATGTGAGCCTGCCGCCCGAGACCTTCCGCTTCAAGCCGCCAGCCGGGGCTGACGTGATTCGCCCATAAGTCTTCAGTTTGCGGCAATCGCCTCGCGCACGGCCGCGAGCTGGCGGCGCGACACCGTGAGCATCTCCTCGACACCGCTCAGACGCACGGCCCAGACTTCGCCTTCCTCGGGGTCCTCGTGCTTCTCGATCGCGCGCACTGCGCGCCTTGCCACCAGGGCGTTGCGGTGGATGCGCAGGAAGCGTGTGCCGTATTTCTCCTCCAGCTCGCTGAGCGCGCCGTCCAGGATGTAGGTCTTGGCGGGTGTGCGCACGGTGATGTACTTGAGCTCGGCCTTGAAGTAGAGCACTTCGGCCAGCGGCACGCGTTCGGTGCGGCCACGCTCCTGGATCATCAGCACCTCGCCCGCATCCGGGAGCGCGTCTGCGCGGCTGCGCAGCAGGCGCTCGGCCTTCTGCAGCGCCTGCTGCAGGCGCTCCAGGCGCACCGGCTTGGTCAGGTAGTCCACCGCCTCCAGTTCGAAGGCCTGCACCGCGTGTTCGGCGTGAGCCGTGACAAAGACCACCATGGGCGGATGCGGCAGGGTACGCAGGGTCTGGGCCAGGGCGAGGCCGTCAGCGCCAGGCATATGGATGTCCAGCAGGGCCAGGTCATAGGCCTGCCGGCGCAGCAGCTCCACCGCCTGGCTTGCGTTGGCGGCTTCGCCTTCCACCAGTGCGGCGGGCAGCTTGCAGTCGCCCAGCAGGGTGCGCAGTCGGCTGCGCGCCAGGGCCTCGTCGTCGACGATGAGCGCACGCAGGGTCTGGTTCATGTTCTGGCCTCCCTCTGTCTGAGCAGATGGTTCTTGTTGCTTATGCCGGTACTTCGATACGCACCTGGTGGATACCGTCCTTGTGCACGGTCTGGAAGCTGCACTGCACATCATGCAACAGGCGCAAGCGGTCGCGCACATTGCCCAGGGCCACGCCATGGCCTTGCGGGCCGGGGCCGGCGGGGACCGTGTTGGTCACCTTGATCACCACGCTGGAGCCGCGCCGCTGGGTCGAGATACGGATCTGCGCGCCCGTGGGGCTGGGCTCCACGCCATGGCGCACGGCGTTCTCCAGCAGGGGTTGCAGCAGCAGCGGGGGCAGGCGGGCCGCCTCGGCCTGAGGGTCCAGTGCCCATTCGAGCTGCAGGCGCTCGCCGAAACGCACCTGCTCGATGTCCAGATAGCGACGCGCCAGCGCGATCTCGTCGGCCAGCGTGACCGATTCGCCCTGGTCCACGAGCGCATGGCGGAACAGATCGCTCAGGTCTTCGAGCAGGGCCTCGGCCTTGGCCGGCTCCGCGCGCACCAGGGCGACGGCGCTGTTGAGCGTGTTGAAAAGGAAATGCGGGCGGATACGCGACTGCAGTTCGGACAGGCGCGCCGCCGTGTCGGCCGGCAGGCGCCCGCGCGCGCGCAGCGCCAGCACGGCCACCAGCACGCCGGCCAGC
>JAIERT010000055.1 GCA_019746735.1 Burkholderiaceae bacterium
TGGGCGCAGATCGTCCCGGACGAATTCCACTGCCGCGCCAGCGCCACCTCGCGCCGCTACGCCTACCTGCTGCTCGAATCGCCGGTGCGCCCCAGCATCGACGCGCACCGCGTGGGCTGGGTCTTCCAGCCCCTGAACCTGGCGCTGATGCAGCAGTCCCTGACCCACATCCTGGGCGAGCACGACTTCACCTCCTTCCGCGCCTCGGCCTGCCAAGCGCTCTCGCCGGTCAAGAACCTCATGCGGCTGGAGATCAGCCGGCGCGGCGCCTACTGGCACTTCGAATTCGAGGCCAACGCCTTCCTGCACCACATGATCCGCAACATCATGGGCGTGCTCATCACCATCGGCCAGGGCAAGAAGCCCCCCGAATGGATGGCCGAGGTCATCGCCGCACGCAGCCGTGATGCCGCGGCCCCGACGTTCTCGCCCGACGGGCTGTACTTCCTGGGCCCGCGCTACGACGCCCACTGGGGCCTGCCGGACCGCACGCCTGCGTATGATTGGCTGCCATGAACGCTCGTACAAGGATCAAGATCTGCGGCCTGACGCGTGAGCAGGACGTGGACGCCGTCATCGCGGCCGGCGCCGATGCCGTGGGTTTTGTGCTGTACGAGCCAAGCCCGCGCCACGTCACGCCCCGGCGTGCCGCCGAGCTGGCGCGCCGCCTGCCGGCCTTCATCACACCGGTGCTGCTGGTCGTCAACGCCAGCCAGGCACAGGTCCAGGCCGCCTGTGCCCTGATCCCCAACGCCACCCTGCAATTCCACGGTGACGAGACACCAGCCCAGTGCCAGACCCTGGCCGGCGCCCGCCCCTACCTGCGGGCCGCCCGCATACCCCTGGGCGACGCCGGCCGGAGCTTCGACCTCGTAAAATACGTCCAGCAATATTCAGCCGCCCAGGCCATCCTGCTCGACGCCCATGTCGAGGGGTTTGGTGGCGGCGGCAAATCCTTCGAATGGTCACATCTGCCTCCAAGCGTCGACGCTCACCTCGTCTTGAGTGGTGGACTCACGCCTGCAAACGTGGCCGACGGCATCCGGCAGCTGCGGCCACGCTGTAAAACGCTGGCCGTGGACGTCAGTTCCGGTGTCGAGGCCTCCAAGGGCATCAAGGACGCCGGCAAGATCCACCAGTTCGTCGCGGCCGTGCGTGCTGCCGACGCCAACTAAGCAGGTTCATCATGTTCGACTATCACCAGCCTGATGCCAAGGGCCACTTCGGCATCTATGGCGGCAGCTTCATCAGCGAGACGCTGACCCAGGCCGTCAACGAACTCAAGGCGGCCTACGCCAAATATCAGCACGATCCGGATTTCCTGGCCGAGTTCGAGAACGAGCTGGCCCATTTCGTGGGCCGCCCCTCCCCCGTCTACCACGCTGCACGCATGAGCCGCGAGCAGGGCGGTGCACAGATCTTCCTCAAGCGCGAGGACCTGAACCACACGGGCGCGCACAAGATCAACAACACCATCGGCCAGGCCCTGCTGGCCAAACGCATGGGCAAGCCGCGCATCATTGCCGAGACCGGCGCCGGCCAGCACGGTGTGGCCACCGCCACCATCTGCGCGCGTTACGGCCTGGAATGCGTGGTCTACATGGGCTCGGAAGACGTCAAGCGCCAGAGCCCCAACGTCTACCGCATGAAGCTGCTCGGTGCCACCGTGGTGCCCGTGGAGTCTGGCAGCAAGACGCTCAAGGACGCGCTCAACGAGGCCATGCGCGACTGGGTCGCCAATGTGGACAACACCTTCTACATCATCGGCACCGTGGCTGGACCGCATCCCTATCCCATGATGGTGCGCGATTTCCAGAGCGTGATCGGCAACGAGTGCCTGGTGCAGATGCCCGAGATGCTGGCGCGCGCCGGCTGCAAGACGCCGCAACCCGACGCCGTGGTCGCCTGCGTGGGCGGCGGCAGCAATGCCATGGGCATCTTTCATCCCTACATCCAGCACGACCAGACGCGTCTGATCGGCGTCGAAGCCGCGGGCGAAGGCATGGACAGCGGCAAGCACTCGGCCTCGCTGCAGCGCGGCAGCCCGGGCGTGCTGCACGGCAACCGCACCTATGTGCTGCAGAACGAAGATGGTCAGGTAACCGAGACGCACAGCATCAGCGCCGGGCTGGACTATCCGGGCGTCGGTCCCGAGCATGCCTTCCTCAAGGACATCGGTCGCGCCGAGTACGTCGGCGTGACGGACGCCGAGGCACTGGCGGCCTTCCACTACCTGTGTCGCACCGAGGGCATCATCCCGGCGCTCGAATCGAGCCATGCCGTGGCCTACGCCATGAAGCTGGCCAAGACGATGCGTGCCGACCAGTCCATCCTGGTCAATCTCTCGGGCCGTGGCGACAAGGACATTGGCACCGTGGCTGACCTGAGCCAGGCCGATTTCTACTGTCGCCCCTCCTGCCGCGGCCAGTCGGTCAAGGGCGGTGTCGAACAGAAAGTCGAGCTGAAGAAATGAGCCGTATCAAAGCCACCTTCACCGCCCTGCAGGCGCAAAAGCGCAAGGCCCTGATTCCCTTCGTCACGGCCGGCTATCCCTACCCCGACATCACGCCCGAGCTCATGCACGGCATGGTCGCCGCAGGCGCGGATGTGATCGAACTCGGTGTGCCCTTCTCCGACCCCAGCGCCGACGGTCCGGTGATCCAGGCCGCCGGTGACAAGGCCCTGGCTGCCGGTATCGGCCTGCGCCAGGTGATCGAGATGGTGCGCAGCTTCCGGCTCAAGAACACGACGACACCGGTGGTCCTCATGGGCTACGCCAACCCGATCGAACGTTACGACCAGCTCCATGCCGCATCCGGGGCGCAGGCCTTTGCGCGTGACGCCGCCGCGGCTGGCGTGGACGGCGTGCTCGTGGTGGACTACCCGCCCGAGGAGTGCGAGGCGTTCGCCGCCTCACTCAAGAAGCACGGCCTGGACCTGATCTTCCTGCTGGCCCCCACCAGCACGGACGAGCGCATGGCCCAGGTGGCCCGTATCGCCAGCGGCTATGTCTATTACGTGTCGCTCAAGGGCGTAACGGGGGCCGGTACCCTGGACACCGGGGCCGTGGAAGCCATGCTGCCGCGCATCCGCCAGCACGTGAAGGTGCCGGTCGGCGTCGGTTTCGGCATCCGGGATGCGGCCAGCGCCAAGGCCGTGAGCCGGGTGGCCGATGCGGTGGTCATCGGCAGCCGCATCATCCAGATCATCGACCCGCTGCCCCGGGCACAAGTCGTGCCCGCCGCCTCGGATTTCCTGCGGGAGATCCGCCAGGCTTTGGACGCATAATCCCGGACTTGCGCTGCCCTGCCATCGCAATCTGACCCTCATTTAAGGATGTCACCATGAGTTGGCTCGAAAAACTCCTGCCTCCCAAGATCCAGCCCACCGACCCGGCGGACCGCCGCAGCGTGCCCGAAGGCCTGTGGATCAAGTGCCCGAGCTGCGAATCCGTGCTCTACAAGACCGACCTGGAACAGAACCAGAACGTCTGCCCGACCTGCAGCCACCATCACCGCATCGACGCGCGCACCCGCCTCAACCTCTTCCTCGACAACGAGGGCCGCTACGAGATCGGCCAGGAAGTGCTGCCGGTCGACGCGCTCAAGTTCAAGGACAGCCGCAAATACCCCGAGCGCCTCAAGGAAGCCCTGGAAGCCACGGGTGAGACCGACGCGCTGATCGTCCAGGGGGGTGCGGTGCACGGCATCGGTGTCGTGGCGGCCGCTTTTGAATTCGGCTTCATGGGCGGCTCCATGGGTTCGGTGGTCGGCGAGCGTTTCGTCCGCGGCGTCGAAACCGCCATCGAGCAGAAAGTCCCCTTCATCTGCTTCACCGCCACCGGCGGTGCGCGCATGCAGGAAGGCCTGCTGTCCCTGATGCAGATGGCCAAGACCAATGCGGCCCTGACGCGCCTGGCCAAGAAGAAGCTGCCCTATATCAGCGTGCTGACCGACCCGACCATGGGTGGCGTGAGCGCCGGCTTCGCCTTCGTGGGCGACGTGGTGGTGGCCGAGCCCAAGGCCCTGATCGGTTTTGCCGGCCCGCGCGTGATCGAGAACACCGTGCGCGTGAAGCTGCCTGAAGGCTTCCAGCGCGCCGAGTTCCTGCAGGAAAAAGGTGCCGTGGACTTCATCTGCGACCGCCGCGAGCTGCGCAAGACAATTGCCAGCACCCTGGCCATGCTGCAGCGCCAGCCCGCTGATGCGGTGATCTGAAGCACCTCCTGGTTCCCGAGCAAAAAACCGGCGTCAAGCCGGTTTTTTTGTTCACAGCAGGGCGACGCCTTGCACATGCCCCAGAACAATCAGCGCCACCTGCAACAGCACCAGCAAGACCAGGGGCGACAGATCGATGCCGCCGATCAGGGGCACGAAGCGACGGATGGGTGACAGCACCGGCTGGACCAGGCGCTCGATGACGTCGGACAGCACCGTACGCGATTGCACCCAGGACAGCACGGCATAGACGATGACCAGGCCGGTCAGGCCCGAAATCACGATCTTCACCACGCCGAAGACGGCCAGGATCAGTACCGAGATGTAGCTGTAGCCAAAGCCCAGCAGAGTCCAGAGCAGGGTGAACTGCAGCAGTACGATCAGGTAGGCGGCCAGCAGACTGCTCATGTCCCAGCGCCCGGCGGATGGAACGAAACGCCGCAGCGGCAGCACGAGCCAGTCCGTCAGTGCGAAGACAAAGCGGCCGAGCGGGTTGCCCGAGCGCGCCGACATGGGGATGCGCTGGTGCTGCATGTACAGTCGCAGCAGGCAGGCGCCAGCCAGCACACCAGCGACCACTTCGAGCAGCAGGGAGACGATCTGGAACAGCATGAAAGGTCCGGACGGAAGGTGATGGGGCAGCGGGGATGATAGCGTCATTAAAATAGCGGGTTTGGGCCGCGCCTGCAGCCCGGCCTTACCCCCACCACCCCCCATGTCCGAACAACACACCCCCGCCCCGGCCCAGGATGAAAACCAGCTGATCAGCGAGCGCCGCGACAAGCTCAAGACCATCCGCCAGCAGCAGGCCGCCGGCCAGGGCCCGGCCTTTCCCAACGACTTCAAGCCGGCGGATCGTGCCGCCGACCTGTTTGCCGCCCATGCCGGTCAGACCGCCGAAGGCCTGCTGGAGCAGGCCTCGCGCGCCAGCGTGGCCGGCCGCATGATGCTCAAGCGCGTCATGGGCAAGGCCAGCTTCGCCACCCTGCAGGACAGCACGGGCCGCATCCAGC
>JAIERT010000188.1 GCA_019746735.1 Burkholderiaceae bacterium
GCTTGAGGTGCACGGAGCGCACGGCGTGGATCTTGGCGCCGGCGCGGTCGAACTCGGCCTGTTCCTGCGAGATGCGTAGGCGCATGTGCTTGATGACCGCCGCATTCTTGCCCTGCAGGCCCTTGAGTTCAAGCATCTGCTCGTTGAGATCGCGGCGGCGGATGTTGAGCACGCGCCCCACCTCGAGCTGCAGGTCGGAAATGCCCACGGCCACAGCCGCGCCCAGGATGCGCTGGCGCTGACCCATGATGCGCTGCGCCAGCACTTCCTCCAGCGCCGGCAGGCAGCTGGCCTGCAGCAGCTTGGCGTCGTCGGTGACCTTGCCCACCAGCCCCTTCTGGGCCGAGACGGGTAGCACCTGCTCGCGTGACAGCCCGAGGATCTCGGCGGTGGTGGCGCGCTGGCGGTCGATCTGCATCTGGATCTGGGCCGGTGAACTCAGCGCGTCCCAGAGCGAATCGATCTTGTTGAGCACGACCAGGCGCGTGTCGGTGCCCACGGCGGACTCGGTGATCAGGTGCTCGCGCCAGATCTCGAGATCAGATTTGGTCACGCCGGTATCGGCGCCCAGGATGAAGACCACGGCGTGGGCCTGCGGCACCAGACTCACGGTCAGCTCGGGCTCGGCGCCGATGGCATTGAGACCCGGCGTGTCCAGGATGACCAAGCCTTGCTTGAGCAGCGGGTGCGCGATGTTGATGAGGGCATGGCGCCACTTGGGCACCTCCACCCGACCCTGGGCGTCCTGCAGCGGTGTATCGCCCGGATTCTGGCTGCTCCAGAAACCCAGGGCGCGCGCTTCCTCGAGCGAGACGCGGCGGGTCTCGGAGACCTTCTCGAGGGCCATGGCCAGCTGCTGCGGATCGTTCACATCCAGGTCGACGCGAGTCCACTTCTCGGGCACCATGCGCCATTCCATCAGGGACTGCGGCTGCAGGCGGGTCTCGATGGGCAGCAGGCGCAGGCAGGGCGGCACCTCGGCGTCGTAGCCCATCTCGGTCGGGCACATCGTCGTGCGCCCGGCGCTGGCCGGCATGATGCGCCGGCCGTAGCCGGCGAAGAAGATGGCGTTGATCAGCTCGGACTTGCCGCGCGAAAACTCGGCGACGAAAGCCACCATCACCTTGTCGGCACGCACCTGCATCTCCAGGCGGTGCAGGCGCTCCTCGACAGCGGCATCCAGCAGATCGTGGTCTTTCATCCACTCGCCCAGCAGCTTCAGGCGCAGCGCGAATTCGCGCCGCCAGTTGCCGTGCTGGTCAAACTGTTCGTTGAAAGAGGTAGCCAAATCTGTCCCCTAGACGCACTTCAGGTCATTTTGCAAACATTCAATATAACACCTATCTTGTTGACAGGCCTCATGTTTTCTGACATTGAGGGCAGAAAAACGTTGCGCGCTGGCCCTGCCGGATGGCCTTGATCGGGGTGCCGCAGACCTTGCAGGGGAGGCCTTCGCGGGCATAGACCTTGGCGTCGAACTGGAAGGTGCCGCGTTCGCCGACGGCGTTCGAATAGTTGCGCAGGGTGGTGCCGCCAGCTGCCAGGGCCCGGCCCAGCACCTCGCGTATCGCTGCATGCAGGCGCACAGCACGCGGGCGGCCGATGCGCGCCGCGCTCAACGTGGGCCGGATGCCCGCCAGGAAGAGCGCCTCCGAGGCGTAGATATTGCCGACCCCCACCACCACGTCACCCGCCAGCAGCACCTGCTTGATCGCCGCCCGGCGTGCCTTGAGCCCCGCAAGGAAGGCCTCCAGATTAAAGGCCTCGTCCAAGGGCTCCATCCCCAGCCCGCCCAGCAGCTTGCGCGCCACAGCCGCATCCTCGCTGGCCGCCCAGACCACGGCACCGAAGCGACGCGGGTCGTTCAGGCGCAGCAGGCCGCGGGTGGTCGCCAGCTCGAAATGGTCGTGCACGCCCCGCTGGGGCAGCACCGGCGCAAAGCTCAGGCTGCCCGACATGCCCAGATGCATGAGCAGCAGGCCTTCATCGAGATCAAGCAGCAGGTACTTGCCGCGCCGACGCACACCGCGCACCGTTCGCCCGGCCAAGCGCGCCGGCGGCACGCCCATCGGCCAGCGCAGGGGCTTGCCCAGCCAGGCCGACTGGATGCGCGCACCGGCAATGCGATCCGCGAAACTCAGGCGTGTGGCTTCGACTTCCGGCAATTCGGGCATGGGACACAGGCGGCAAGGGAAACAAGGCTTGGATTATTATGGGTCGCAATATGTCCCCACGCCTGCGCCTACTTCCCCTGCTGCTGACGGTTGCCCTTGCGGCGCACGCGCAACAGCCGGAGTCCCCCGCCCCGACGAGCCCTCCCGCCAATTCAGCGATGGACGGCGAGCTGTTCTATCAACTGCTGCTGGGCGAATTCAGCACGCAGCGCGGTGAGGCGGGTGTGGGCTATTCCCTGGTACTCGACGCCGCGCGCAAGACCAACGACGCCCGGCTGTACCAGCGGGCGGTCGAGATCGCCCTGCAGTCGCGCGCCGGCGAGTCGGCACTGCAGGCCGCCCGGGCCTGGAGACAGGCCCAGCCGGCCTCGCGCGACGCCAACCGCTATGTGCTGCAGATCCTGATCGGCCTGAACCGGCTCGGCGAGATCGTGGAGCCTCTCAAACGCGAGGTCGCGCTGGCTGAAGCCAGGGAGCGCAATCTGGTCATCGTCACGCTGCCCGCCTATTTCGCTCGCACCAACGACAAGAAGCTGGCCGTCGAGCTGCTGGAACAGGCCCTGGCCGATCATCTGAACAGCGCACAAACCGGCGCCCCCGCCTGGAGTGCCGTGGGCCGCATGCGGCTGGAGGCTGGCGATCCCTCAGGCGCGCTCGAGGCCGCACGGCGCGGCCAGGCCCTGGATGGACGGGCCGAAGGGCCGGTCCTGCTGGCGCTGACCCTGATGTCCCCGCAGCAGCCCGCGGCCGAGAGTGTCGTCCGTCGCTACATGGAAGGCCGGCCGCAGCCGGCCGTACGGCTGGCCTATGCGCGCGCGCTGCTCGACGCCCAGCGTTATGCCGAGGCGGGTGCCCAGGTGCAGACCGTTACGACCGAGAAGCCCGACCACGCCGAAGCCTGGCTGATCCGTGGCACGCTGGAGCTGCAGGACAACCGCCTCGATGCCGCCGAGAAGTCGCTGCTGCAGTTCCTCGACCTCATGCAATCGCGCCGCAATGCCCAGGGCGTCGAAGAACCCAGCCGCGCGCTGGCCCAGGCCTACCTGGCACTGGCCCAAATCGCCGAGCAGCGCAAGGACTACAAGCAGGCCGAAGCCTGGCTGTCCCGTATCAGCAGCCCCGAGGACCTGGTTCGCACGCAGAGCCGGCGCGCCGGCATCCTGGCGCGCCAGGGCAAGATCGACGAGGCGCGCGAACTGATCCGCAACTTGCCCGAGCGCTCGCCGGCCGATGCCCGGGTGAAACTGTCCACCGAGGTGCAGCTGCTGCGGGACAACAAGCGCTACGCCCAGGCCTACGAGCTGCTGGCCGAAGTCACGCAACGCGAGCCCCGCGACTACGACCTGCTCTACGACCAGGCCACGCTGGCCGAGAAGCTGGGGCGCACCGATGAAATGGAGCGCATCCTGCGCGGCATCATCGCGGAGAAGCCCGACTACCACCATGCGTACAACGCCCTGGGCTACTCGCTGGCCGATCGCAATGTGCGCCTGGCCGAAGCCCGCAAGCTCATCCTCAAGGCGCTGGAGTTCGCGCCCGACGATCCCTTCATCACCGACAGCCTGGGCTGGGTCGAGTTCCGCCAAGGCAACAAGAGTGAAGCCCTGCGTGTGCTGCAGAAGGCTTACCGGGCCCGACCCGACGCTGAGATCGCCGCCCATCTCGGCGAGGTCTACTGGAGCCTGGGCCAGCGCGAGCAGGCCCTGAGCATCTGGCGGGAAGGCCTGCAGCTCAACGCCGAGAACGAGACCCTGGTCGAGACCCTCAAGCGCCTGCGGGTCAAGCCGTGAGCCCGCGCCGCCGTCAGCTGAGCGCCACGCTGGCCAGCCTGGCCACCCTCTGGCTGGCGAGCTGTGCGCAGCCGGTCCTGCGCACGCCGGACACGTCCCGCGGCTACTGGCGTGGACGCCTCGCGCTACGGGTCGACGACCGGTCCGAGCCGAGGTCCTTCTTCGCGAACTTCGAGCTCAGCGGCGCAGCGGACGCCGGTGAGCTGCTCTTGTCCAGCCCCCTGGGCACCACCCTGGCGCAGCTGCGCTGGAGCCCGCAAGCCGCCCTGCTGCGCAACAACGGCCAGACCCGTGCCTTCGACAGCCTCGACGCGCTGGCCGTCGAGGCCACCGGCACCGACATCCCGATCGCTGCCCTGTTCGAATGGCTGCAGGGCCGCGCCGCGCCGGCCGATGGCTGGCAGGCCGACCTCACACAGCTGCAGGGGGGCCGCCTATTGGCACGGCGCGAACAGCCCGCCCCGGCTGCCGAGTTGCGGCTCATCCTCGAGCCCTGAGGCTGGCCACGATAATCGCGGCCATGCAGTCGCTCCACGACATCCCGGCCCCGGCCAAGCTCAACCTCTTCCTGCACATCACCGGACGGCGCGCCGACGGCTACCACCTGCTGCAGTCGGTCTTCATGCTGATCGACTGGGCCGACACCCTGCACTTCGAACGCCGTGCCGACGCAAAGCTCAGCCGCGAAGACCTGCTGGCTCCCCTGCCTACCGATGACCTCGTCCTGCGTGCAGCACGCGCACTGCAGGCCGCTACCGGGGCCACACTCGGCGCACACATCGCCATCGAGAAACGCCTGCCGGCCCAGGCCGGCATGGGGGGAGGCTCCTCCGACGCCGCCTCCACGCTGCTCGCGCTCAACCGTCTCTGGGCACTGAACCTCACGCTGGAGCAGCTCTGCACCATCGGCCTGCAGCTGGGTGCGGACGTGCCCTTTTTCCTGCGCGGCCATAACGCCTGGGTCGAGGGCATCGGCGAACAGATCACGCCCGTGCAGCTGCCGCGCCGCGCCGTGCTGGTGGTCAAACCGGACGCCGGACTGGAAACCCGGGCCATTTTTTCAGACCCGGCGTTGAAGCGGGACAGTATTCCTGCTACAATCACAGGCTTTGCTGCAGACCCGCAGGCTTTCTTGAACGAAGCCCGCAACGACCTGCAGCCTGTCGCCCAGCGGCTCTGCCCGGGCGTCACGCAAGCACTGGATTGGCTCGCCACTCTGGGGCTTGAGGGACGGATGACAGGCTCAGGAAGTGCCGTGTTTGCGTGGGCACCGCCCGAGCTGAGTGTTCCGAAGGCGC
>JAIERT010000186.1 GCA_019746735.1 Burkholderiaceae bacterium
AGGCACAGGTGCCGCCGATCTTCTGCATCTCGGCGATGACCTGCAGGGTCAGCGTGGTCTTGCCCGAGGATTCCGGTCCGTAGATCTCGACCACCCGGCCGCGCGGCAGGCCGCCCACGCCCAGGGCGATGTCCAGCCCCAGTGAGCCGGTGGAAACCACCTGGATGTCCTCGATGGCCTCGCCCTCGCCCAAACGCATGATGGTGCCCTTGCCGAACTGCTTCTCGATCTGGGCCAGTGCGGCCTGCAAGGCCTTGGCTTTTTCACTGTTGGCGACGCTGATGGATTTGCCGGATACGTCCATGATGGCTCCTTGAGGGGTTGATGTGTGATCCAGTGTTTTTAACCACAGGCTGGATGCTTGACCAGTAATTTATCCGCCTTGTACTTTTGAGTAAAGCCTTAAATTAGTCATTTTGGTTTACTATTTGGTCATCATGGATGCTGCCACTTTGCCGCTCGAAGATGGCTGGCGCCAAACCCACCTGGGCCGCCTGCTGGGTCATGCCATGCGCCGCTTTGACGAGCGCGTGCTGCAGCTCATGGCGCAGGACCCCGAGGTGCCCCTGGCCCTGTCCAACCTGGCGGCCCGCGGTCAGGTCGGCGCCGCCCACGTGCACATCACCCGCCACCTGACGCTGCGGGGGTCTCGCCTGCAGGAACTCGCCACATCGGCCGGCATGAGCAAACAGGCCATGGGCAAGCTGGTGGACCAGTGCGAAGCCTGGGGCCTGGTCACACGGGAGGCCGATACGCGCGATGGCCGGGCCAAGCTGGTGCGCTTCACGCCTGCGGGCCTGGCCTGGCTGCAGGGCTTCCAGCGCGCCGTCACCCAGGCCGAAACCGAGCTGCGGCAGGCCGTGGGCGCCGAGGTGGCCACCGTGATTGCACTGGGGCTGGAGGCCTATGCGAGCGCCTAGAATCAGCGCACAACATGCCCAGCCAGCGAGACACAGCCGGCAGGCCAGGAGACACGCATGCGGATACTGATCGCCGAAGATGACCAGGTGCTGGCCGACGGCCTGCTGCGCACACTGCGCAGTTCGGGCGCGGCCGTCAATCACGTGGCCAGTGGTACCGAGGCCGACGCGGCCCTGATGACCAACAGCGAATTCGATCTGCTGATCCTGGATCTGGGCCTGCCCAAGCTGCACGGCCTAGAGGTGCTCAAGAAGCTGCGCGCACGCGGCTCCAGCATGCCCGTGCTCATCCTCACCGCCGCCGACAGCGTGGAAGAGCGCGTCAAGGGCCTGGACTACGGCGCCGATGACTACATGGCCAAGCCCTTCTCGCTGCAGGAGCTCGAAGCGCGGGTGCGCGCCCTGGTGCGTCGCGGGATGGGCGCGACCAGCAGCCATATCAAGCATGGGCCGCTGACCTACGACCAGGCCGGCCGGGTGGCCACCATCGAGGGCAAGATGGTGGAGCTCTCGGCCCGGGAACTCGGCCTGCTCGAAGTGCTGCTGCAACGCAGCGGCCGCCTGGTCAGCAAGGACCAGCTGGTCGAGCGCCTGTGCGAATGGGGCGAAGAGGTGAGCAACAACGCCATCGAGGTCTACATCCACCGCCTGCGCAAGAAGATCGAGAAGGGCCCGATCCGCATCGCCACCGTGCGCGGCCTGGGCTACTGCCTCGAAAAGATCCAGGCCTGAGTGTCTGGCGTTCGGCGCACGCTCCCGCCCCGTTCACGCTCCACGCCGATAACGCCATGAAACTTTTCCAGCGCGAGCAGCGCTCGCTCTTCGGCGAAATCCTGGACTGGATGCTCACGCCGCTGCTGCTGCTCTGGCCCATCAGCCTGGTGCTGACCTGGCTGGTCGCACAGAGCATTGCAGGCAAGCCCTTTGACCGCACGCTGGAATACAACGCGAATGCACTGGCACAGCTGGTCAGGGTGGAAGAGCAGCAGGTGCGTTTCAACTTGCCCCTGCCGGCGCGGCAGCTGCTGCGTTCGGACGATACCGACACGGTCTACTACCAGGTCCTTGGCGCGCGCGGCGAGTACCTGGCCGGAGAGCGCGAGTTCCCCCCCCCTTCGGAAGAAGAGATCGTGGCACCCGGCGTGGTACGCCTGCGCGACGACAAGTACCAGGGCATGGAGTTGCGCGTGGCCTATATGTGGGTGCCGCTGGAGCCGCTGGGCGCACGCCTGGCCCTGGTCCAGGTGGCCGAAACCCTGGACAAACGCTCCATCCTGGCCGCCGAGATCATCAAGGGCGTGATGCTGCCGCAGTTCGTCACCCTGCCGCTGGCCGTGCTGCTGGTCTGGCTGGCCCTGGTCCAGGCGCTCAAGCCGCTCAACCGCCTCGAGGAACGCATCCGCGCGCGCCGCCCGGACGACCTGAGCCCCCTGGACACCCAGACCGTCCCCCAGGAGGTCGCCCCCCTCGTAGCCTCGGTGAACGACCTGCTGCTGCGCCTGAAGGACTCGATCAGCACGCAGAAACGCTTCCTGGCCGATGCCGCCCACCAGCTCAAGACCCCTCTGGCCGGCCTGCGCATGCAGGCCGATCTGGCCCAGCGTGAAGGGACCAGCACCGAGGAGCTCAAGCAGTCGCTGCGCCAGATCGGTCGTTCCAGCATCCGTGCGACGCACACCGTCAATCAGCTGCTGGCCCTGGCGCGCGCCGAGGCCGGCACCACCGCCATGAGCCGCCAGCCCTGCGACCTGGCGCGTATCACCATGGAAGTGGTGCAGGACAGCGTGCCGCGCGCCCTGGACAAGTACATCGACCTGGGTTACGAGGGTGCCCAGCCCGGTGTGCCGGGTGTGACGATTGAAGGCAACCCGACGCTGCTCAAGGAACTGGTGCGCAATCTGCTCGACAACGCGATCAACTACACGCCCTCGACACTGGAGCGGCCCGGCGTGATCACGGCGCGCGTGCTGGCCGATCCCTTCGGCAAGATCGTCGTGCTGCAGGTCGAGGACTCGGGGCCGGGCATACCGTTGAACGAGCGCGAGCTGATCTTCCAGCCCTTCTACCGGGCCCTGGGCAACGATGTCGACGGTTCGGGCCTGGGCTTGCCCATCGCGCAGGAAATCGCCCAGCAGCACCGTGCGCACATCAACGTGGAAGACACGCGGCCGGGCCAGACGCCCCCAGGCTCGCGTTTCATCGTGCGCTTTGACCTGACCACGGACTGAGCCGCGCCGCAGCCTCTACTTGCTGCAGCTGCGCAGGGCCTTGTCGCCCAGCGCTGTCTTGAGCTCTTCCAGCTTGGGTTTCATGGCCTCGTCGGCGGCAGGAATGCGCAGCTGGCCCTGGCGCAGCTCGGCGCGTTCCTGCACCACGCGCGCGGTACGCACGCCGCGCTTTTGCAGCGCATTGAGTTCGGCCTGGGCCTGGGCCTGGGTCTCGAAGCGCCCCAGGGACAGACCCGGCTGCAGCTCCGTGTTCTCCAGCGGCTGCAGCTTGAGCCTCATTTTCTCGAGCTCGGTCTTCTTGCGGTCCAGCGCCCCCGCATTGGGGAACTTGCCCATGTAGACGATCCAGCGCGCCGGCTGGACGCTGGTTTCCAGCGTCCAGGCCGTGGGTGGCAGCAGGGACTCCAGCGCCTTACGCAGCGCCTCGGTCTGGTCCTCGTCGAACAGGCCGGCCTGGAGGCACTCCGGTGGCTTGGGTGGCGTCAGCGCGACCTGCTCGGCCTTGCGGCCTTCGTCAGGGGGCAGGATGCGGATGGCCTGGGGCCGCAGCTGCTGCTCCAGCCGTTGCGGCTCGCCCTGCTCGGCCGGTGCCCAGCCGTAGGCACGCAGCAGGCCGTGCGACCAAGCGTAATAGGTGGCGTTGAGCAGAACCAGCAGCAGGACGACGAGGCGCAGCATGGACGGTCTTCAATGGGTGGGACGGACGCTGACTTCGGCGCTGGAGATTTTCTTCAGGCCGGAAGCAGTATGCACCAGCAGCGCGCCCTGCGCGTCGACGCCCCGGGCCTGGCCCTGGCTGCCGTCGCTGAGCAGCACCTCACGACCGGCCAGCGCATCGCGCACGGCGTAGGCAGGCAGAAAGGGGGTCCAGCCCTGGCGCTCGAAACGCTGCACCGCCTGCACCAGGGCCGGGGCCACGCGCAGCAGCGCGGTGGGTGCATCGACCCCCGGTTCCAGCTCCTGCAGCCAGGCCGGCGCTGTGTTGAGGCCGGCCGCCTCGCGCGCAGCGATGTTGATGCCGACCCCGATCACGGCGTAGCGTTCATCCCCGACCTGGGTGGTCTCGATCAGGATGCCGGCGAGCTTGCGGTCCTGCCACCAGACATCGTTGGGCCACTTGAGCTGCAGCCCGGGATGCAGGCCCTGCGCCACGCCCACGCCCGCGGCCAGCGAGAGACCCGACCAGTCGGCCATGCGCAGCGGCAGGCCCAGGGAGAAGGTCAGCACGTCACCCGCCTGCGCGCCACTGTGCCATTGTCGGCCCAGCCGGCCACGCCCTGCGGACTGGGCTTCTGCCACGAGGAGCACGGGCTCCAGCCGGCCGGCGCGCGCGCGCCGCATGAGCTCGGTGTTGGTGGAGTCGATCTCGGGCAGCACCTCGACCGTGAAACCAGGCAGGCCCGGCGCCACGGCTTCCCAGATCGCTTCGGCCGGCCAGCGCAGCATCTTGCCTAGGCGCGCTTGGCGCTTTTCTTCTTGTCGTCTTTCTTCTTGCCGCTCTTCTTTTCGCCCTTGGCCTTCAGCTCGGTCTTTTCCTTGGCCTTGACCTTCTTCTTTTTCTTGGCGGACTTCTTCTTGGGTTCGTCGTCCTTGGGCGCCAACAGAGTACCGCGGCAGTTCGCGCTACCGCACCAGCAGGGGTACTGGGCCAGCAGTTTCTTGGTATACGGCTCGTCGATCATCAGACCGTAGTCGTAGTTCAGTTCCTCACCGGCCTTGATCTTGCGCAGGGACTTGATGAAAACCCGACCATCCACCTCATCCGCCTCGCAGTTCGGATCGCAGGCGTGGTTGATCCAGCGCGAGGAGTTGCCGCCCACCTTGGCGTCGATGACATGGTCCTCGTCGACGTGGAAATAGAAGGTGTGATTCGGGTCCTTGGGGTCGTGCGGGTGGCGTCGCAATGCCTCGTCCCAACCGATGATCTCACCCACATATTCGATGATGATGTCGCCCTTGGGAATGTCCTGGACGGCGAACACACCCTTGCCGTGCACACCGGAGCGACGGGTCTGGATACGGCGGCCAGACTCGGAAACGGGATTCTTGGACACTGCTGAAAAATTTGGTAAGGTGAACTCGTATGGGCGCGCGCGTGTGCGCGCCCGCGTGTGCGC
>JAIERT010000185.1 GCA_019746735.1 Burkholderiaceae bacterium
CGCCGGTGGCCAGCGGGGTGGTGAAGAGGTTGGACAGGGTGATGATGATCTTGTGCGGATCGCCCTTGGCTTCCTTCACGGAGAGGAAGCCCTCGGCGCCGGCGCCGCCCGACTTGTTCACCACGATCAGGGACTGGTTCATCAGCTTGTGCTTGACGATGATGCCCTGCATCAGGCGGGCCATCTGGTCAGCACCGCCGCCGGTGCCGGCGGGCACGACGAATTCCACGGGCTTGGTCGGCTCCCAGGCATGGGCGGTCATCGACGCACCGAGGCCGGTGGCGGCGATGATGGCGGTGGCTGCTGCCACCACCCGGGTTTTCATTTTGGCTTGAAAGCTCTTCATCTTTGTCTCCTGTTGATAAACCGTCTGTCGACGAGGACCACTCTTCGATAGCCTCTCGATCACTTCGCAGCAATCGATGCCAGCTACTGTGAAATTTTCTCGCGAAAACGCTCTTGATTGCGGTCAACTTTTCAATAATTTTCGCGGGCCCTAGGGTTTTCACGAGTGGGGATATTGCGTATCTGCGCGTAAGCAGTGGCACGCTACTTTGCAACGCATCATCGGCATCTTATGTTTACGCAAGGTGCATGACGCATGCGTAAAAAAAAGAAAAGGGCGACCGAAGTCGCCCTCTGGCTGACGGGTGCGGGCCATCGATCAGGCCGGTGCCTGCGCAGGGGCCGTCAGACCGCGCTCGCGCGCGAAGTCCGCCGCCCCCATCTTCTTGCCGCCCTCGGGCTTGAGGCGCAGCACCTCGATCATGCCGCCCTGGGCGTTGATGAAGAGCGACTGCTCGGTGATGCGCACGATCTCGCCGGGCTTGCCGCGCACCGCGCCATAGGTGCGCACCGGGTGTTTGCGGCAATCGTAGAGCGCGACCTTGACCTTGTCCTGCGGGCCGCCAAGCTCGCACCAGGCGCCGGGCGCGGGGTTGCAGGCGCGGATCAGGTTGTAGACCTGGTCCACGTGGTTGGCCCAGTTGATGCGCGATTCCTCGGCCTTGAACCAGCCCTCGTAGCTTGCCTGGTTCTCGTCCTGCACGGTCTCGGTGTGCCGGCCGGCCACCACCAGATCGGCGGCTTCCAGCAGCGCAGCAACGCCCAGGGGAAAGAGATGGTTGAAGTAGACGTCGCCAAGGGTGTCGTCGGGACCGATGGCGCAGGTCTTCTGCAGGATCACCGGACCTTCGTCGAGCCCGTCGGTGGGACGGAAGATGGTCAGCCCGGTCTGGGTGTCGCCGCGTGCAATCGGCCAGTTGATCGAGGAGGGACCGCGGTACTTTGGCAGCAGCGAGGGGTGGTACTGGATGGTGCCGTGCTTCGGGATGTTGACGAAGGACTGCGGTGCGAACTGCAGCACATAGGCCATCACGCCCAGGTCCACGTCCAGCGCGCGCAGGGCTTGCTCGGCCTCGGGGCCCTTGAGGCTGGGCAGCTGCAGGACCTTGAGGCCGAGGCCTTCGGCGGCCGCGCGCAGGGCGTCGGGCTTTTCACCCGGCTTTTCGGGCTTGCAGAATACGCCGGCAACTTCGTCACCGCGCGCGAGAAAGGCTTCCAGCACGGCCTTGCCGAAATCCTGCTGGCCGATGATGGCGATACGCATGTCGTGAGTCCCCTCGGAGATTCTGTGTGGTGGATGTCCACCGCGGATTATCGGTCCCCGTGACCCGGATTCGCCGTCGCCCAAGGTTGGACAGCTGCACCCGACATGGCGGAAATTCCTAGCGCATCAGGAAGTACGCGGCCAGCAGGTACAGCACCACGCCGAAGGCGCGCTTGAGCGGGCGGATGTCCATGCGGTGGGCCGTGCGCGCGCCCAGCGGGGCGGTCAGGATGCTGGTGGTGGCAATCACCAGCAGACCGGGCAGGTAGAGGTAGCCGAAGGCGCCCGGCGGCATGTCAGGCAGGCCGCGGCCGGCCCAGATGTAGCCCAGGGTGCCGGCGAGCGCAATCGGAAAGCCCAGCGCGGCCGAGGTCGCCACCGCCTGGTGGATCCTGACGTTGCACCAGGTCATGAAGGGCACGGAGACGAAGGCCCCGCCCGCGCCCACGACGGAGGACAGCAGGCCGATCACATTGCCCATGCCGAACATGCCCGCCGCGCCCGGCAGGGTGCGGCTGGGCTTGGGCTTGCGGTCCAGGATCATCTGCGTGGCCGAATAGGCGATGAAGAGCGAGAACACCAGGCCCAGCACGCGCGTGGGCAGGGCCGCCGCGATCTGCGCCCCGATCAGGGCCCCGACCAGGATGCCCGGCGCCAGCACGCGCGCCACGGGCCACAGCACGGCACCATGCTTGTGGTGCGCGCGCACCGAGGAGAGGGAGGTGAAGCTGATGGTTGCCAGCGAGGTGGCCACCGCCATCTTGACCACGTACTCGGCCGGGAAGCCCTTGGCCTCGAGGATGATGGTCATGAAGGGCACCATGATCATGCCGCCGCCGATGCCCAGCAGGCCCGCAAGAAAACCGGCGCAGATGCCCATCAGGGCCAGCTCTGCGATCAACTGGGGTTCAAGAAACATGCAGGGGAGGGAAAGGGCGAGATCGGGGATGCGGAAGAGAGGTGTCTGCAAGTGCCACCAGGCCGCATCCTGAACCGGGGTTCAGGTGGGCGAGGTCAGCTTCGGCCTTGGGTTCATCTGACGCGAGATGATCACGCCGGCCGGGCGATGTTCCAAGCCCGGGCTCAATGAGCATTGGTTCAAGGAATTTAAAGCCCGATGGCATTGCAGACAGGGCCATTGTAGTGCGCAGCGAGTGGATGCAGGGCGGGCTTTTTTCGCAACGCCCAGGAACCGGCCGGGCCGGGCGGTTGGCGTTGCGCATTCAAGGGGAGCGGCGACACGCGATGCGCATCGCCGGGCGGGTCAGATCAGGCGGCCGTCTTCGCCGAGCGCGGCGTCCAGGCGCTGGATCAGGCCCAGGATCACGGCATCGGCCTGGGCGGTGGTGCTGGCCGCCGCGACGCTGGCGCGGGGCGGAGCGGCCGCGGGCTCGCGGTCGCTCAGGTCGAAGGCCAGGTTCAGCGAGGCCAGCACGGCGATGCGGTCGCGCGCCTTGACCTTGCCGGCATCGCGGATCTTGCACATGGCCGTGTCCACGCGTTCCACGGCCTCGAGCAGACGTGCTTCGCCGCCTTCGGGCGCGCTCAGCAGATAGCTCTGCCCCATGATCTGCACTTCGAGCTGCTTCATGCGGCGTCCTTCTGTCCTTCGCCGTCGGCCGGCTCGGAAATGCGTTCCAGCAAGGCGTCCACGCGCGTGCGGGCCGCAGCCAGACGCTGCTTGAGCTGGTCGCGCTCGGTGGTGAGTTCCTCGACCTGATCGCTCAGCAGCTCATTGGTGCGTTGCAGCTCCGCATAGCGCACGAGCAGGCGCTCGACACGTTCAACCAGTTCTTCGATGGGCGGGGGCTTGGCCATGGATCAGAAATAAAAGTCTTGCCATTGTAGGGTTTACGCAAGATTTCGAACGTAAAATCTCAGCCGTTGGTGCTCGCGGTGTGGTTCACACGCCGCAGTTCAACGGGAAGCAGGAAGGCCAGCCGACCCCTCGGCCAGCCCAACCTGCGCTGCCCCCGCAACGGTAAGTGGACGTGCCGCAAGGCGCCGCTTCCATCATTGGCCACTGGCTGCCCTGAACAAGCAGCCGGGAAGGCGATGGAGGTTGTTTCCACCAGCCCGGATACCGGCCAACAAGGTGGTGGTGCGCCTGCGCGCCACCGTGCCGTCCATGCCCTGGCGGGGAAGCCGGGGAGGACACCGTGCCTCTTGTTCATCATGAAAATTCGTGTTTCGTCCCTGCGACTCGCCGCGCTTGCGCTGGCCGTCGCCTGCGTGCCCCTGTCCGTCCAGGCCCAGTCCCCCAGCGAGGCGCCAGCCTTCCAGACCGTGCAGGTCAGCGCCAATCGTTTCGACGACAGCGCCGCCGATCTGCCTTTCGGTGTCAGCGTGATCACGTCCACCGACATCCAGCGCTCCGGCGCGGCCACCGTCAACGAGGCGGTCATGCGCCTGCTCGGTGTGCCGGGGCGCCTGGACTTCTATGGCGGTGGCGACTATGCGCTGGACCTGCGCGGTTTCGGCACCACCTCGGCCAGCAACCAGGTCGTCATGGTCGACGGCCAGCGCCTGAGCGAGGCCGACCTCGGCGGCACGCGCCTTGCCGGTATCCCGATCGACACGGTCGAACGCATCGAGGTGATCCGCGGCAGTGGCGCCGTGCTCTACGGCGAAGGCGCCTCGGGCGGCGTCATCATCATCACCACCAAGGCTGGCAAGGGCGTGGCGCGGCGCAATGCCGCGCGGGCCTACACGGCCGCCGGCAGCCGCGGCCTGGTCGAGGCTCGCGCCGGCGCCACCCTGGTGGCGGGCGGTTTCTCGCTGGATGTGGACGGCAACAAGCGTCAGGCCGACAACCATCGCGCCAATTTCCGCTCCGACCAGGATGGCGTCGCTGCCACCGCGCAGTGGAGCAACGACTGGCTGCGCCTCGGCGCGCGCCACGCCGAAGACCGGCTGGACACGGGCCTGCCGGGTTCCCTGACCGCGGCGCAGTATGCGGCCAATCCTTACCAGACCACCACGCCGACCAACAGGGCGCAGGTCGAGAACCAGCGCAGCAGCGTCTTTGCCGAAGCGCAGCTGGCGGATTGGCAGCTGGGCATGGATGCCGGTACGCGGCGCAAGCAGCTCTACAGCTATTCGCCCAGCTGGATCACGGCCTACGACATCGAGGCCAGCACGCTGTCGCTGCGCGCTCGGCATGAGACCCGCCTGGGTACCGGTCGCAACATCGTGCAGACGGGCTGGGACCAGGCCGACTGGAAGCGGGTCGACGGCGGCTCCAGCAAAGGTCAGCGCGACCAGCAGTCGCATGGCGTCTACCTCAAGAACGACTACGTCTGGTCTTCCGGGACCCGCCTGAGCGCGGGACTGCGTCGGGAAGACATCGAGAAACAGGTCCGCACGGCCACCACCAACCGCCGGATCGATGAGCGTCCGCAAGCCTGGGAGCTGGGCCTGCTGCAGCCGCTGGCACCGAGCACCTCGGTCTACGGTCGCGTGGGCCGCAGCTTTCGCGTGGCCAATGTCGACGAGTTCGGTTTCACCACACCGGGCGTGAGCCTGCGCCCCCAGTTTTCGCGCGACACCGAGTTGGGTGTGCGCTGGGGACGCGAGGGCTCGGCGCTCGATTTGCGCGCCTACCGCAGCGCGCTGACCGACGAGATCGGCTACGACAGCCAGGCCGACGGGCCCAACGGTGCCGGCAC
>JAIERT010000167.1 GCA_019746735.1 Burkholderiaceae bacterium
TGCTTTTGAGAGGGATTGTTCGGACGGAAATGCGCTGGGGCGGCTGGATTTCTGAACAGTCGGAGATTATAGCTGAACCAAGGGATATCCCTCGGAAGCTCAGCGTGCCACAGCGCTCGCGTGCAGGCAGATGGCAGCGGCGGCGGCCACATTGAGTGACTCTTCGCCACCAGGCTGGGCGATGCGCACCGACTGCGTGGCACGCGCCATGAGTTCGGGGCCCACGCCCTGCCCTTCGTGCCCCAGCACCCAGGCGCAGGGCCAGGGCAGCTGCGCGCGGTGCAGCAGCTCACCCTGATGCGAACTGGTCACGAGCAGCGGCACTTTCAGCGCCTCCAACGCGTCGGGCGTCACCGCCTCCACAAGGTGCAGGGCGAAATGCGCGCCCATGCCGGCGCGCAACACCTTGGGCGACCAGAGCGCGGCCGTGCCCTTGAGGGCGATCACCTGCTGGAAACCGAACGCTGCCGCGCTGCGCAGGATCGAGCCCACATTGCCGGCGTCCTGCACCCGATCGAGGATGACGGCGGCCTGCCCCGCCTGCACCACGGCCTCGGCCGGCAGATCGAGCACCAGGCCCAGCCGGGCAGGCGACTCCAGACCGCTGATGCCGTCGAACAGCGCGTCGGGCAACAGCACGGTCTTGCGGGCCACAGCGCCGAACTCGCCGCCCAGCGCAGCCCAGGCCGATTCAGCCAGCACGGCCACAGCCGGCTGCACGCCGCGCTGCAGGGCCGCGCGGGCCAGATGGTCGCCCTCGACCCAGCAACGCCCGAGCTTGCGGTAGGCCGAGCCGTCCTGGCTGAGCTTGCGCAGCTCCTTGAGCAGGGGATTGTCTCTGGCCGTGATGAGCTGGGGCGAGGTCATTTCAGCACCTCCGCCACCGGCGCGAAGCTCTTGCGGTGCTGCGGACAGGCGCCATGCTGGCGCAGGGCCGCCATGTGTTCGGCCGTGCCATAGCCCTTGTGCCCCGCGAAGCCGTACTGGGGAAATTCGCGGTCATAGTCGGCACACCAGCGGTCGCGGTGCACCTTGGCCAGGATGGAGGCGGCCGAGATGGCCTGCACCTTGGCGTCGCCCTTGACGATGGCCTCGGCCAGCACGTCGAGCACAGGCAGGCGGTTGCCGTCGACCAGCACCTTGGCCGGCTTGAGGCGCAGGCCCTCCACCGCCCTGCGCATGGCCAGCATCGTGGCCTGCAGGATGTTGAGCGTGTCGATCTCCTCCACGCTGGCCTCGGCGATGGAGCAGCACAGGGCCTTGGCGCGGATCTCGTCGTAGAGCTTCTCGCGCCGCAGAGCCGTCAGCTTCTTGGAGTCGGCCAGGCCAGCGATGGGGTTGAGTTCATCCAGGATCACGGCGGCGGCCACCACGGGCCCGGCCAGCGGGCCGCGCCCGGCCTCGTCCACCCCGGCCACCAGGCCCGGGGTATCCCATAAGAGCGCGGCCTGCTCAGCCTGCAAGAACTTGCGCGATCGCATCGGCGGACAGCTCGGGGGTATCGCGCTGCAGATCGGTGTGCAAGGCGGTGAAGGTCTGTTCAAGGGCCGCCACACGGCCAGGATCCTCCAGCCACTGCAACGTGGCCGCAGCCAGCGCCTCGGGCGTGGCGGCCTGCTGCACCAGCTCGGGCACGACGAAATCGCGGCAGAGGATATTGGGCAGACCAATCCAGGGCTGCAGGTGCTTGCGCTGCATCAGTTGGTAGGTCAGCCAGTTCATGTTGTAGGCGATCACCATGGGCCGCTTGAAAAGCGCAGCCTCCAGCGTGGCCGTGCCGCTGGCGATCAGCGTCACGTCGCAGGCCGCCAGCACGGTATGCGACTGGCCATCGACGATCTGCAGCCGCCCCGCCACACCGGCGACACGAGCCGCGCGCTCGATCGCAGCGCGCAGCCGCGGAATGGCCGGCACGACGATCTTCAGCTCGGGCCGCTGCCGCAGCATCAGCGCGGCGGCGCGGAAGAAGCGTTCGGCCAGGTATTTGACTTCCGAGCCACGGCTGCCGGGCAGGACGGCCAGCACCGGCGCGTGCTGCGGCAGATCGAGCGCCACACGCGCCGCGGCCCGGTCTGGCACCATGGGAATCACATTCGCCAGCGGATGGCCCACGTAGGTGGCCGCAATGCCATGGCGGGCGAGCAGCTCCACCTCGAAGGGAAAGATGCACAGCACATGGTCCACGCTGGCCTTGATCTTGTGCACCCGCTCGGGCCGCCAGGCCCAGATCGAGGGGCAGACGAAATGTGCCGTCTTCACGCCGGCGGCTTTGAGGTCGCGCTCCAGGTCCAGGTTGAAATCGGGTGCGTCGACGCCGATGAAGACATCGGGCCGATCCTGCAGCAAGCGCTGTTTGATCTGCTCACGGATGCCCACGATCTCACGGTAATGACGCAGCACCTCGACGTAGCCGCGAACCGCCAGCTTGTCACTGGGCCACCAGGCCTCGAAACCGCGGCGGACCATCTGCGGGCCACCGATGCCCAGGGTCTGCACACCGGGCCAGCGGGACTTCAGCCCATCGAGCAGCAAACCGGCCAGCAGATCACCGGAGGTCTCCCCGGCAACCATGGCCACGCGGGGTGAACTCATGGTCGGTCAGCGGATGATGCCGCGCTGCGGCGTGGTCTGGGACAGGAAGTCCGTCATGAGGGCCACATCGGGTGCCGCCTCGGGATAGCGCGCGCTCAGTGCCGCGATCTGGGCCTGGGACTGCTCCATGGTCAGACCATCACGGTACAAGGCCTTGTGCATGGCCTTGATGGCGCTGATGCGCTCGGGGCTGAACCCGCGACGACGCAGGCCTTCGAAGTTCATGGACCGCGCTTCGGCCGGCTGGCCCTGGCACATCACGAAAGGCGGCAGATCGCCGAACAGCAGCGAGCACATGGCCGTCATGCTGTGCGAGCCGATGCGCACGAACTGGTGCGAGACGGTGAAGCCCCCCAGGATGACCCAGTCGCCCACCACCACGTGGCCCGCCAGCTGGGTGTTGTTGGCAAAGGTGCAATGGTTGCCCACCAGGCAGTCGTGCGCCAGATGGGTGTAGGCCATGAGCCAGTTGTCGTTGCCCAGGCGGGTGACGCCACCGCCCTGTACCGTGCCGATATGGTAGGTGCTGTACTCGCGGATGGTGTTGCGGTCGCCGATGATGAGCTCGCAGGGCTCACCCTTGTACTTCTTGTCCTGGTTGTCCGAACCCAGGGAGACGAACTGGAAGATCCGGTTGTCGCGACCGATGGTGGTCCGCCCTTCGATCACGCAGTGCGAAGCGACACGCGTGCCCGCCCCGATCTTCACATGGGGGCCGACGATGGTGTAGGGGCCGATCTCGACCGTGCCGTCGAGTTCAGCCCGGGGGTCGACGATGGCGGTCGGATGGATCTGCGCCACGTTCCGTCCTCAGGCGATCTTGCGCATGGTGCACAGGAGCTCGGCCTCCACGGCGCGCTCCGTGCCCACGCTGGCCCAGGCCTTGAACTTGAAGATGCCGGCCTTCATGCGTTCGAGCTCCACTTCCAGGATCAGCTGGTCACCCGGCTCCACCGGCCGCTTGAAGCGGGCACCGTCAATGCCGGCGAAGTAATAGACCGTGTTCTCGTCCGGCGTCTCGCCCAGGGTCTCGAAGGACAGCAGGGCCGCCGTCTGGGCCAGTGCCTCGAGCATCAGCACACCGGGCATGACCGGGCGGTGCGGGAAATGACCGTTGAAGAAGTCCTCGTTGATCGTGACGTTCTTGATGGCCTTGATGCGCTTGCCCTTCTCCACTTCCAGCACGCGGTCCACGAGCAGGATGGGGTAGCGATGCGGCAGCATCTTGAGAATCTTGTGGATGTCCATCGTTGTCATTTTTTGCTTTCCTTGAATTCCTTCTCCAGCCCGCGCAGGCGCTCGCGCAGGGTGGAGAGCTGTTTGAGCGTGGCGGCATTCTTTTCCCAGGCCGCATTGTCGTCCAGCGGGTAGAAGCCCGTGTAATGGCCCGGTCTGGTCAGCGAGCGTGTGACCAGCGAGAAAGACGACACATGGACGTTGTCGGCGATGGTCAGGTGGCCCAGCACGCCGGCGCTGCCGCCGATGGTGCAGTTGGCACCGATGGTGGCGCTGCCCGCCACGCCGACACAGCCGGCCATGGCCGTGTTGCGGCCTATGCGCACGTTGTGGCCGATCTGGATCAGGTTGTCGAGCTTGACACCGTCTTCGATCACGGTATGGCTCAGCGCACCGCGGTCGATGCAGGTGTTGGCGCCGATCTCGACGTCGTTGCCGATGCGTACGGTACCGAGCTGCTCGATCTTTTCCCAGCGCTCGCCGTCCTTGGCGAAACCGAAGCCATCGGCGCCGATGACTACGCCTGGATGCAGGATGCAGCGCGCGCCGATCACGCAGTCTTCGCCGACCGTGACGCGCGACTTCAGCACCGTGCCCGCACCGATCTTCGCACCACGCTCGACCACGCACAGCGGCCCGATCTGGGCCGTCGCATCGACCTCAGCCGACGAATCGACCACGGCACTCGGATGGACACGCGGCCCCACCGGGCGATGGCGTGCCCGCTGCCAGAGCTGCGTGACGCGGGCAAAGTAGAGATAGGGGTTGTCAGCGACGATGCAGGCACCGCGTGCCTGGGCGGCCTCCCGCAGGGCGGGCGCGACGATGACGCAGCCGGCCTTCGTGGTCGCCAGCTGTTGCTGGTACTTGGGATTGCTGAGAAAGCTCAGCGCCTGGGAGTCTGCCGACTCCAGCGGCGCCAGGGCAAGGATTTCAAGGTCGGGATCGCCCTGCAGCTCGCCCCCGAGCTGCTCGATGATGCTGCCTAGACGCATACGACACGCGGCCCGTCCGTGCGGCGGCCTTATTTGCCCGCGCTGCTGGCGTTGAGGGCGCGGATCACCTTGTCGGTGATGTCGTGCTTGGGGTTGACGTACACCGCCTCCTGGAGGATCAGGTCGTACTTCTCGGTATCGGCCACCTGCTTGACCACGCGGTTGGCGCGCTCGAAGACCTGCTGCAGCTCCTCGTTGCGACGGGTGTTCAGATCTTCCTGGAACTCGCGACGCTTGCGCTGGAAATCGCGATCCAGTTCGATCAGCTGCTTCTGGCGATTCGTGCGCTGGCTCTCGGACAGCGTGGGCGCCTCGCGCTCCAGCTGATCAGCCATGCTCTTGAGTGTGGTGCCCTGGGCTTGCAGGTCCTTCTCACGCTTGGAGAACTCCTGCTCCAGCTTGGCCTGCGCGTTCTTGGCCGGCACCGCTTCCTTGATGATGCGGTCCAGGCTGACGAAGC
>JAIERT010000327.1 GCA_019746735.1 Burkholderiaceae bacterium
CAGCCGCCTTGTCCTCGCTGGCGGAGCCGTCCTTCATGCCGTCCTTGAAGCCCTTGACGGCGCCGCCCAGGTCGCTACCCAGGTTCTTGAGCTTCTTGGTGCCGAACACCATGACCACGATCAGCAGCACGATCAGCCAGTGCCAGATGGAAAAGGTACCCATGTTTCTCTCCTAAGGAATAGTGGATTTTAATCCCCGGACCGCTGACCGGAGACCAAGGTCGGAAAATCAACCCTTGAGCCAGGGACGCGGGCCGCCGATCACGTGGATATGCAGGTGGTGGACTTCCTGGCCCCCGTCGCCGCCCGTGTTGCAGACGATGCGAAATCCCCCCTCCGGGTAGGGCCTACACCCCTCCTGCACCGCCAGCCTGGGTGCCAGGGCCATCATGTGTCCCAGCAGGCCCGCATGCTCCGGGCCGACCTGGGCCATGGACGGGATGTGCTGCTTGGGTATCAGCAGAAAATGCACCGGAGCCCAGGGATGGATGTCGTGGAAGGCATAGACCAGCTCATCCTCGTAGACCTTCTTCGAGGGAATCTGGCCGGCCGCGATCTTGCAGAAGATGCAGTTCGGGTCGCTGTATGTCACATCCGTCATTGCGCAAACTCCATGGGCTGCCGCTGGTTCATCGCCGCCATGCCGCGCACGATGCGGTAGAGGAACCAGACCGAAACGCACAGCCAGGCCAGCCAGCCCGGCAGCACGAAAAGAAGCCAGAGCGGGGCCGTCACGAGGTAGAGCGCCCCGGCAATCAGCACCGTGCGGATACGCCAGCGGAAATGCGAGGCCTGCCAGGTACCGGCCGCGGCCGGGCGCTGGATGGCGTCGATGATCAGCGCCACGATCAGCAGCAAAGGGCTGACCTGGCCGCCGGGGATCAGCGCCGCCACGGCCACGATCAGGTGCAGCACATAGCTGACCGTGCCCCACACCGTCAGGGTATGCAGCCGCTCGTCCTGCAGGGTCACGATGCGCCGCCCTCGCGCGCCAGCGCCTTGCGCAAAGCCTTCTCCTCGATGCCGCTGGTGCCTTCGCGGCGCTCCAGCTCGGCAATCACGTCGGCCGGCTTGAGGCCGTAGTGCGCGAGCGTGATCATGGTGTGGAACCAGAGATCGGCCACCTCGCCCACGATCTTGCCGCGATCCCCGCCGTGGTCGGCATCCTTGGCCGCCATCACCACCTCGGTCGCCTCCTCGCCCACCTTTTTCAGGAAGGCGTCGGGACCCTTGTGCAGCAGGCGGGCCACGTAGCTTTTCTCGGGGTCGCCACCACGCGCGGGCAGGCGGCTTTCGATCACGGCCGCCAGGCGGGCCAAGGCATCAGCGGAATTCACAGGCTCGGCCATGGTCTTCACTTGTAGATGGTTTCGGGGTCCTTGAGCACGGGGTCGACTGCTGTCCACACACCGTCCCGCAGCACGCTGAAGAAGCAGCTGTGGCGGCCGGTGTGGCAGGCGATGCCGGGCTCGTGCCCCAGCTGGGTCACCGTGAGCAAGACCACGTCGTTGTCGCAATCGAGGCGGATCTCGTGCACCGTCTGCACATGGCCCGACTCCTCGCCCTTGAACCAGAGCTTGCCGCGCGAGCGGCTGTAGTAGACAGCCCGGCCGAGCTCGGCCGTCTTCTGCAGGGCCTCGCGGTCCATCCAGGCGAACATCAGCACGTCCTTGCTGCCCTGTTCCTGGGCGATGACCGGCACCAGGCCCTGGGCATCCCATTTCACGTCGTCGAGCCAGTTCATGCTGCGATTGTCCTGCGAATTCAATCGGTCTCGATGCGCACGGGTATCCCGGCCTGCGCCATGCGAGCCTTGGCCTGGGCGATCGTGTATTCGCCATAATGGAAGATGCTGGCGGCCAGCACCGCGTCGGCCCCGCCCTTTTGCACGCCCTCCACGAGATGGTCGAGGTTGCCCACACCGCCCGAGGCGATCACGGGCACATCGACCGCATCGCTGACCGCGCGCGTGAGCGCCAGATCGAAGCCGGACTTGGTGCCATCGCGGTCCATGCTGGTTAGCAGGATCTCGCCGGCCCCGTGCTCGGCCATCTGCCGGGCCCAGGCCACGGCATCCAGCCCCGTGTTCTTGCGCCCGCCATGGCTGTAGACATCCCAGCCCTCGCCGCGGGACAGCACGTCGTCACCGTAGCGGCGCTTGGCGTCGATGGCCACGACGATGCACTGGGCGCCGTATTTGGCCGAAGCATCACGGATGACCTGCGGGTTGGCGATGGCCGCGGAGTTGAAGCTGGTCTTGTCGGCCCCGGCGTTGAGCAGGCGCCGCACGTCTTCCACGGTACGCACGCCGCCGCCCACCGTCAGCGGGATGAAGACCTGGGAGGCCACGGCCTCGATGATGTGCAGGATCAGGTCACGGCCATCGCTGGTGGCGGTGATGTCGAGGAAGGTCAGCTCGTCGGCGCCCTGCTCGTTGTAGCGCGCGGCGATCTCCACGGGATCGCCCGCGTCGCGGAGTTCGACGAAATTCACGCCCTTGACGACGCGCCCGCCCGTCACGTCCAGGCAGGGGATGATACGTTTGGCCAGCATGGCGAGGATTGTAGGTCTCAGCGCACGGTCAGCCGTTGCCAGCCGGACCATACGCCGCCGACAGGCACGCGGAGGGGCACCCGCACCCGGGCGGCTTCGACGCAGAGCATGCGCGCGTAGCCATTGGCCGGCATGTCCGCCAGCGTGGCGCACAGCGCGGCGCCAGGGTTCCAGACCACGGTCTCGGCCCAGGACGGGCTCTGTGCGATCTCCAGCGTCTGCCCTCCCTCGCGCAGGTGCAGGGGCTGCGGCGCGGCGGCGTAGACGCGATCGAACTCGCCCTCGAAGCGCTGTACCGCGGCTCCCTGGCCATGGCGGTCGCACACCGCATCCCATTCAGCCCGGCCCTGCAGGCCTTCCAGCCTGGCCTCGGCGATGTCGTCCACGGCCAGGTAGCTGTGCAGGGCACCGCTGAAGTCCAGCGGCCGTGAGTCGGTATTGCGCACGCTGAGGGTGATCTGCAGGCTGCCCGGGGCCAGATCCACGCGCAGGCGGGCCTCGAAGGCCTGCGGCCAGTGCAGGCGAGTGGCCTCACTGTCACACAGGCACAGGGTCAGGCTCGCCGTCTCAGCCGTGCACACGGCCGGGCCCTCCACCTCCCAGGACAGGTGGCGCGCGAAGCCGTGCTTGGGCAGGGGGCCGCGCTGGTTGAACTGGGGAAAGCAGACGGGCACCCCGCCGCGGATGGCGGACCGGCCATCGAACCGGGCATTGGGGCTCAGGAAGAAGCGCTCGCGGCCACCCGCAACCCAGGACACGAGGTGCGCACCGTGCTGCAGTACCCGCAGATGATCGCCCCCGGGCAGGCACAGGACATGGGAAGGCAGGCCGTGGAACAGCTCGCGGCTGTCCGCGGCTTCAGCCATTGAGTTCGTCGGCGCGGATCTGGGCGGCTTCGAAGTCGAGGTCCCCGGTGTAGATGGCACGGCCGCAGATCACACCCTCGACGCCCTCGCTTTCGACCGCGCACAGGGCTTCGATGTCGGCCAGATTGCTCAGACCGCCGGAAGCGATGACCGGGATGGTCAGAGCCTGAGCCAGCTTGACCGTGGCGTCGATGTTGATGCCCGAGAGCATGCCGTCGCGGCCGATGTCGGTGTAGATGATGGACTCGACGCCGTAGTCCTGGAACTTTTTGCCCAGGTCCACGACCTCGTGCCGGGTGAGCTTGCTCCAGCCGTCGGTGGCCACCTTGCCGTCCTTGGCGTCCAGGCCCACGATGATGTGGCCACCGAAAGCCGTGCACGCGTCCTGCAGGAAGCCCGGGTTCTTGACTGCAGCCGTGCCGATGATGACGTAGCGCAGGCCGGCGTCCAGATAGCGCTCGATGGTGTCCAGATCACGGATGCCGCCGCCGAGCTGCACGTCGATCTCGCCACCCACTTCCTTGAGGATGCTCTTGATGGCCTGCTCGTTCTTGGGGTGACCGGCAAAGGCGCCATTGAGATCCACCAGGTGCAGGCGGCGTGCGCCCTTGTCCACCCACTTGCGGGCCATCTGGGCCGGGTCTTCACCAAAGGTGGTGGACTGGTCCATGTCGCCCTGCTTGAGGCGCACACAGTGACCGTCTTTCAGGTCGATCGCAGGAATGAGAAGCATGATGCGAGAACGCGTTCAGTCCGAACTGACGGGTCAGGGGTTCCAGTGGAGGAAGTTGCGGTAGAGAGCCAGGCCGTGGGCAGCACTTTTCTCTGGATGAAATTGTGTCGCGAAAATATTATCGCGCGCAAGGGCTGCTGTGAAGCGGGCCCCGTAATCGGTCTCGCCCGCGCTGTGGCGTGCATCCGACGGTCGCGCATAGAAACTGTGCACGAAATAGAAGTAGCTGCCATCGGGCACACCGGCCCAGACGGGGTGCCGGCCGGCGCCATGGTCCATCTGCTGCACGCGGTTCCATCCCATTTGCGGCACCTTGTAGCGGCTGCCGTCGGGCTGGGTACGGCCCGCGAGATCGAACTTGAGCACCTGGCCCGGGATGAGCCCGAGCCCCGGCGTGTCGCCCTCGGCGCTGTGGTCCAGCATCATCTGCATGCCCACGCAGACACCGAACAGGGGCTTGTTGGCAGCGGCCTCAAGCACGGCCTCCTGCATGCCGGAGTAGCGCAGCTCGCGCATGCAGTCGGGCATGGCGCCCTGGCCTGGCAGCACGACGCGGGCTGCGGCGCGCACCTCTTCAGGGCGCTGGGTGATCAGCACATGCCAGCCGCTGCCGGCAGCAGCGGCCTGCACGGCCTGCGAGACCGAACGCAGATTTCCCATGCCGTAGTCGACAACGGCGACGGTCTGAGCCGGAAGTCCAGAGCTCATGGATCAGAGCGAGCCTTTGGTCGAGGGAATCACCCCCACCGAGCGCGGATCGATCTCCAGCGCAGCGCGCAGGGCGCGACCAAAGGCCTTGAACACGGTCTCGGCCTGGTGGTGCGCGTTCTCGCCCTTGAGGTTGTCGATGTGCAGGGTGACGAAGGCGTGGTTCACGAAGCCCTGGAAGAATTCATAGGTGAGCTGGGTATCGAAGGCGCCGATCATGCCGCTCTTGAAAGGCACATGCATGTCCAGGCCCGGACGGCCCGAGAAGTCCACCACCACGCGAGAGAGCGCCTCGTCCAGCGGCACATACGCATGGCCGTAGCGGCGGATGCCCTTCTTGTCGCCCACAGCCTTGGCCACGGCCTGGCCCAGGGTGATGCCCACGTCCTCCACCGTGTGGTGGCCATCGATGTGCAGGTCGCCCTTGGCCTGGA
>JAIERT010000362.1 GCA_019746735.1 Burkholderiaceae bacterium
GAAAGCGGTATTCATTTATCAGCCGTGGAAAGGATTTCCGCAGTGACCAATAAGACAGAACATATACATCGTATAAAGTACGATGACCGGGTGAGGAACCCAGCCAAAGCCCGGCAAACCCGCATGGAACAAGGCTTGCGCCTGAAAATCATGCTGGCCGATCTGGGCCTCACCCCCGAGTCCGCCGGGAAAATCTTGCACGTGGCCCCAAGGACCGTGCGGTACTGGATTTCCGGCAAGACGCAGGCCCCGTATGCAGCCTACCGGCTGCTGCGCATCATGACCGGGGCCGAACTGCCGTGTCCTGGCTGGGACGGCTGGCACATGCATTCGGGCAAGCTCTGGAGCCCCGAGGGCTACGGGTTTACCCCAGGGGATTCCAGCTGGTGGGGCCTGCTGGTCAGGAAAGCCCGCCTGTTCCACCAGCTCTATGACCGGGAAACCCAGCTCAATGCCCTACTGGCTAGGGCCGGAAGGGCTCCGGCAGCCGGCGCGGAGGGTGCCCTTGGGCAACCCCGCCCGGTGGCGGAGACCGTCCCGACCGGCAACGCCGGGCGGGCGGCGCAGCCGCCCGGCCTAAATTTATCTCTAGGACACTTTAAAACACAATCACTGAAAACTGAGGATTCATGCGGGTTCCAGCCGGGTGCCCCAGATCCCTCAAAACCCCCATCCACGTTAGCGGAGACTAACAAAGGCGGAAAGGGGGTGGTCTCATGGGCAGACTGACCCAGCGGCTCTACCGTGCCTGGATCGACCAGAACGGCGGCCAGAAGCCCACCAAGCCCCCAGTAGGGGGGATGGGGGTTGTGACCCCCATGCAAGCCCAGCAAGGGCCTGCCAGTCCCTCCAGCCGCGGCCTCCCCACCCTGCCCGCCAAGGATGGCGCTTCGCGTCCTGGAAAGCGGTATTCATTTATCAGCCGTGGAAAGGATTTCCGCAGTGACCAATAAGACAGAACATATACATCGTATAAATCAAAGGAGATGATGAAGGAGAGCGATATCCAGGCGATCTCAGCCTGTCTCAATCAAATAAATCTTTATAAATCAATGAATTTTCCAAAAAACTTCAAGCTCAACATGAACTTCAGCTTGTCCTCAGGCAAGCTTTGAACAGCTGCTCGAAATTGCGGCTGGTGGCTTCGGCCACGCTGGCGGCCGTGCTGCCGCGCAGATCGGCGATCTGCTGGGCCACATGGACCACGTAGGACGGATTGTTGGTCTTGCCGCGGTATGGCACCGGCGCCAGATAAGGACTGTCCGTCTCGATCAGCATGCGGTCCATGGGGACAAAACGGGCCACGTCCCGCAGGTCTGCCGCATTCTTGAAGGTCAGTATCCCGGAAAACGAAATGTAGAAACCGAGGTCGAGGGCGGCCCGGGCCACCTCGGCGGTCTCGGTGAAGCAGTGGAAAACCCCGCCGGCCGAACCCGGCGAGCCATCCTCGCCCTCTTCCCTCAGGATGGCCAGGGTGTCCTCGGAGGCACTGCGGGTGTGGATGACCAGGGGCAGGTCAAGCTGCCGGGCCGCCCGGATATGGGTGCGAAAGCGCTGGCGCTGCCATTCCATGTCGGCCACGGTGCGTTCGCCCAGGCGGTAGTAGTCCAGTCCGGTCTCACCGATGCCGATGACACGCGGCAGGCGTCCGAGTTGCAGCAGATCGTCCAGGCTGGGTTCGGTCACGTCCTCGTTGTCCGGATGCACGCCGACCGTGGACCAGAAATTGTCGTGGGCCAGGGCCAGACCATGGACTTCCTCGAATTCTTCCAGGGTGGTGCAGATGCACAGGGCCCGGCTGACGCCGGCCTCGGCCATGGCGCTGCGGATGCGCGGAAGATCCTGACGCAGCTCGGGGAAGCTCAGGTGGCAATGTGAATCGGTATACATGGCAGAAATACGGTCGCCCGCCCGGCAGGGGCGGCGCTCAGATCGTCTGGGTGGTTCGGTCGGAACCGAGATGCGAGCCCAGGATGTCCTCGATCTTGTTCTTGAGCAGACGAGACTTCTCGTCGGCCGGAAACCGTACGCCCACGCCCTGCGTACGCGTGCCCGCGGCCTTGGCAGGGGTGACCCAGGCGACCTTGCCAGCGATGGGATAGCGCTGGTTGTCGTCGGGCAGCGACATCAGCACGTAGACGTCGTCGCCCAGCCGGTAGTCGCGTGAGGTCGGGATGAAGACACCGCCTTCGGTGAACAAGGGAATGTAGGCCGCGTAGAGCGCGGCTTTTTCCTTGATCGCGAGCTGGATGACGCTGGGGCGTGGCGTGGTGTTGGCAGTCGACATGGAGGGGGAAGATGCAGAACAGACGCTAGTTTAGGGCGCTTTGGGCGCGGCTCACAAGCGCTTCGAGCATCAGGCCGCTGTTGTAGGGATGCTCGGCGGTCCGGCCTTCCCGGACCAGTTCCTGCTGCCAGTCCTTCAAGCGCTCAAGCGCGGGCGGCGTCGGCAGGTCCTCCGGGACAAAATAGCGCGGCTGCGCACCGACGCCCCGGGCCATGAGGTCGTGGCAGAGCTTGTGCAGGGCATCGATGAGCTGTGCCGGGCTCCAGTCGGCGACCAGCGGGAGTTCGCCGCGTTGCATGGCGCAGGGCAGCTTGCGCCAGCTTTGCGGGTCACGTCCCGAACCGGCGTAGTGCAAGGCATCCTCGGGCCGGCCCCCGGCCGCACGCAGCAGGGTGAGCGCATCGGCCGCCGGGACGTCCTGCGCCTGCAGCCAGGCCCGAGCATCGTCATGGCCAGGCCAGGCCATGACGTGGGTCAGGCAGCGGCTGCGGATGGTGGGCAGCAGAAGGTGCGCGGCCTCGCTGGCCAGCACGAAGCGCACATCGCCCGGCGGCTCCTCCAGGGTCTTGAGCAGCGCATTGGCCGTGACATGGTTCATGCGCTCGGCCGGGTAGATCAGCACGGCCTTGCCGCGTCCGCGCGCACTGGTGCGCTGGGCGAACTCGATCGCGTCGCGCATGGCCTCGATGCGAATCTCCTTGCTGGGCTTGCGCTTCTTCTCGTCGATATCGGCCTGGGCCTTCTCGTCCAGCGGCCAGCCGAGCGCGATCATCACGGTTTCGGGCATAAGCACGCAGAGATCGGCATGGGTGCGTACCTCGATGGCATGGCAGGACGGGCACTGGCCGCAGGCGCCCTGCTCTGCCGGCTGTTCGCAGAGCCAGGCGCGCACCAGGCTCAGGCCCAGGCCGTACTGCCCCAGACCCGAGGGGCCCTGCAGCAACCAGGCGTGGCCACGCTGGGCCAGCAGCTGCCGGGCCTGGGCGGCGATCCAGGGGGCGAGCGTGCTCATGCCAGCCAGCCTCTGGCCTGCACGGCATTCAGCACGTCCTGCCAGACGGATTCGCGACTTTGCGCGGCATCGATGCGGGCAAACCGTCGGGGCGCCTGCGTCATGCGTGCCGCATAGCCGGCCGCCACACGACGGAAGAACTCGACGGGCTGGGCCTCGAACTTGTCGGGCACGCGCGCGCCGGCCAGACGCTCGGCGGCGACGGCCGGGTCGAGGTCGAACCAGACGGTGAGCTCGGGTTGGCGCAGGGCCGTCGACCCCGGCAAGCCCTGGACCCAGCGTTCCAGGACGGTCAGGGTCTCCAGATCGAAGGCGCGGCCGCCGCCCTGGTAGGCGAAGGTGGCGTCGGTAAATCGATCGCAGAGCACCACATCACCCCGGGCCAGTGCCGGCTCGATGAGCTGCTGCAGGTGATCGCGTCGGGCCGCGAAGACCAGCAGGGCCTCGGTCATGGCATCCATGGGGTCGTTGAGGACCAGGGCGCGCAGCTTCTCGGCCAGCGGCGTCCCCCCCGGCTCACGCGTCAGGGTCACCTGGCGGCCCGCAGCGCGGAAGGCCTGGGCCAGGCCCTCGATGTGGGTGGATTTGCCGGCGCCGTCGATGCCTTCGAAGCTGATGAAGAGCCCCGCCATTCAGCGTTGTCCCAGCTGGTATTTGCGCACGGCGCGGTTGTGTTCTTCCAGCGTGGCGCTGAACGCGCTCGTGCCGTCGCCTCGCGCGACGAAGTACAGGGCCGAGGTCTGCTCCGGCTGCACCGCGGCCAGCAGGGATTCCTGCCCTGGCATGGCGATGGGTGTGGGCGGCAGCCCTTTGCGCGTGTAGGTGTTCCAGGGCGTGTCGGTCTGGAGGTCGCGCTTGCGCAGATTGCCGTCGAACTTCTCACCCAGGCCATAGATCACGGTCGGGTCCGTCTGCAGCAGCATGCCCTTGCGCAGACGGTTGTTGAACACCCCGGAGATCTGGCCGCGGTCGCTCGCGCGTCCGGTTTCCTTCTCGACGATGCTGGCCAGGATCAGGGCCTCGTCGGGTGTGCGCAAGGGGCTGTCGGGTGCGCGGCGGACCCAGACCGCAGCCAGGCGCTGATCCATCTCCTGCATGGCCCGGCGCAGCAGGGCCAGATCGCTCGAGCCCTTGGCATAGGTGTAGGTGCTGGGGAAGAAACGCCCTTCCGGATGCACGCCCGGGCGTCCCAGTCTGGCCATCAAGGCCTCGGGGTCGAGATCCTGGCCTTCCTGGCGCAGATGGGGAGCGTTGCGCAGGGTCACACGCCACTGCGCGAAGGTCAGGCCTTCGGCCAGGGTGACGCTGCGTTGAGCCACCTCGCCGCGGACCAGCTTGGCCAGGAGCGTACGCGGGGTCGGTCCGCGGCTGATCTCGTAGCTGCCGGCCTTGATCTGGCGTGCCTGGCCCGAAAGACGCACCCACCAGTAGAGCAGCTGCGGATCGACATCGACACCGCCCTTGACCAGGGCCTGCACCACGGCGCGGGCCGACATGCCCGGTTCGACGGTGATTTCCACCACCTCCGATTTCATCGGCACGGGCTGCTGCAGCCACCAGGCGCCGGCCGCGAAGACCACGCTGGCCAGCAGGAACACCAAAGAGGAAATGAACTTCACGGCCTTGAAAAAATGAGGTCTCTGACGGACGATGATAATTCACAGCCATGAACCACACCCTGAACGGTATCGCCCCCCTGCCCCATCTGGGCGTGATCCGCGCCGAAGGCGAGGACGCGGCCAAATTCCTGCATGGTCAGCTGACCCAGGACTTCGCCCTGCTGGGCCTGTCCGAGGCGCGACTGGCCGCCTTTTGTTCGGCCAAGGGCCGCATGCAGGCCAGCTTCGTGGCCTTCAAGCGCAGCCACACCGAGATCCTGCTGATCTGCAGCCGCGACCTGCTGGCCCAGGCGCTCAAGCGCCTGTCCATGTTCGTGCTGCGCGCCAAGGTCAAGCTCAGCGATGCCACGGACAGCACGGCCCTCTGCGGCGTGGCCGGTCC
>JAIERT010000131.1 GCA_019746735.1 Burkholderiaceae bacterium
ACGAGCAGGACCTGGACCTGCAGGCCTTCGCGGTGAAGTTCGACAACTACTACCTCGAGTCCAGCCTCTACACCAGCGGCAAGGTCGACGCCGCCGTGCAGAAGCTGCGCGAAGCCGGCAAGACCTACGAGCACGATGGCGCGCTGTGGCTCAAGTCCACCGACTACGGTGACGACAAGGACCGCGTCATGCGCAAGGGCGACGGCACCTACACCTACTTCGTGCCGGACGTGGCCTACCACATCACCAAGTTCGAACGCGGCTTCGAGAAGGTGGTCAACATCCAGGGCACGGACCACCACGGCACCATCGCCCGGGTACGCGCCGGCCTGCAGGCCGTGGGCCTGGGCATCCCGCAGGGCTTCCCCGACTACGTGCTGCACACCATGGTGCGCGTGGTGCGCGGCGGCGAGGAGGTCAAGATCTCCAAGCGCGCGGGCAGCTACGTCACCCTGCGCGACCTGATCGAGTGGACCAGCAAGGACGCGGTGCGCTTCTTCCTGCTCAGCCGCAAGCCCGACACCGAGTACACCTTCGATGTCGACCTGGCCGTGCAGAAGAACAACGACAACCCGGTCTATTACGTGCAGTACGCCCATGCGCGCATCTGCTCGGTGATCAACGCCTGGCGCGAAAAGGAGGGCGGCCACCGCAGCGCGCTCAAGGACGTGGACCTCTCGGTGCTCGACAGCGCCGCGGCGCAGAACCTGATGCTGCAACTGGCCAAGTACCCCGAGATACTCACCGCCGCGGCGCAGGACTTCGCCCCGCACGACGTGACCTTCTACCTGCGCGAGCTGGCCGCCAGCTACCACAGCTACTATGATGCCGAGCGCATCCTCGTCGAGGACGAGAAGCTCAAGCTGGCGCGCCTGGCCCTGGTGGCTGCCACGGCGCAGGTGCTGCACAATGGCCTGGCGGTGCTGGGCGTGAGTGCACCGGAGAAGATGTGAGCGCCGCCTTGCGCGGACGCAACCGAACGACTGGAAGCAGAGTACCCATGAAACAGCAACGCGGTGGCACCATCCTGGGCCTGATCATCGGCGTCGTCATCGGCCTGGCCGTGGCGCTGATCGTGGCCCTGTACGTGACCAAGACCCCGGTCCCCTTCCTCAACAAGGGCCAGAACCGCACGCCCGAACAGGACGCGGCGGAAGAAAAGCGCAACAAGGACTGGGACCCCAACGCCCCGCTCTACAACAAGAGCAAGCCGCCGGCCAAGGCCGAAACCAAGCCGCCAGCCACCACCACGGCCAAGCCCGCCACGCCCGCGCCGGCCGTGAAGCCGCCGCCCAAGGCCGATGCCAAGCCCTCGGCCGATCCGCTGGGTGATCTGGCCAAGGCCAAGGCCGGTGTCGATCCCTACGTCTATTTCATCCAGGTCGGCGCCTTCCGCACGCCCGAAGACGCCGAGACCCAGCGCGCCAAGCTCTCGCTGACCGGCGTCGAAGCCAAGGTCAGCGAGCGCGAACAGGCGGGCCGCATGCTCTACCGTGTGCGCGTCGGCCCCTATGACAAGAAGGACGACGCCAACAAGGTGAAGACCCAGCTCGAAGCCGCCGGCTACGAAACCGCCATGGTCTCGGCGCCGCGCTGAGATCGCCACCGGATTGAACTTTGGCAGCGCCCCGGTGTCCCACCCGGGCATTTCTATGGAGCTCATGCAGATGATGAAACGTCGTGAATTCACCCTGGCCCTGGCGGGCGCCACCGCCCTGCCCGCCCTGGCCCAGCAGCGCTTCGAGGCCGGCAAGGACTACCTGCCGCTGGACAAACCCGCACCGGTGGAAGCCCCGAGCGGCAAGATCGAGGTGGTGGAGTTCTTCTGGTACAACTGCCCGCACTGCAACGCCTTCGAGCCGGCGCTCGAAGCCTGGATCAAGCGCGCCCCCAAGGACGTGGTCGTCAAGCGCGTGCCCGTGGCCTTCAGCAGCGCCTTCCAGGGCCAGCAACGCCTGTTCTACACGCTGGAGGCCATGGGGCTGGTCGACCGGCTGCACGGCAAGGTGTTCCAGGCCATCCACGTCGAGCGCAAGCGCCTCGAGGCCCCCGATGTGATCGCCGACTGGATCGCCAGCCAGGGCGTGGACCGCGCCAAGTTCATGGAACAGTTCAACTCTTTCAGCGTCGCCTCCAAGGCCACGCGCGCCGGCCAGCTGACCGCGGCCTACAAGGTCGAGGGCGTGCCCGCGCTGGGCGTGGCCGGCCGCTTCTACACCGATGCCACCCTGACGCGCAACATGGACCGGTCGCTGCAGGTGGTGGACTATCTGGTGGGGGAAGTGCGCAAGGGACGTTGAGCGTTCTTTTCTGCTTGCTGCACAAGGGCCCGCTTTCGAGCGGGCTTTTCTTTTTTGCGTTGTGTTTTTGCTCGCGTCGCCTTGCCGGGTCTCGCCCGGGCGAGCTGGGTTTGGCCGGGATGTGCGCCCGGCAGCGCACCTACTTTCTTTGTGTCGCCAAAGAAAGTAGGCAAAGAAAGGCGACCCTTGTGTCTGTGACCCCGGCTGTGCCGGGGCAACCTGCGATGCTCGCGCCAGGCGGATCAAGAGACGCGCATGTCTGAGCGTAGCGAGTTTGCGATGCTCCCGCCTGGCGCTGCGCTTCTCGGCACAGACACAAGGGCATGAAAAGCCCAACAGCCGGGCCCCACAAGGACGCGCCATGGCGCGTCCTTGCTGTCTTGGGTTTTGATATTCGGATCCCCCCGCCGTCATGAGGAGGCGAGTAGCGCAGGGCTGAGCGGAGAAAGGGGCGCGCATGTTTGAGGCGCTAGCCGAGTTTGCGCGCACCCCGCTCAGACCGAGCAACGCAGCGTGCCCGCAGCGCAGCGGAGGGCCGACGAATCCGGCTCGCCTTTTCTTTGGGTACTTTTGGTGTTTGCGTAACTTTGCTGCGCAAAGTGAGCAAACCTCGCGCGCGTAGCGCGCCATGGCGAAGCAAAGAAAACCCGCAAAGCGGGTTTCGACAAAAGTACCCCGCCCGCCGGGGCGAGACCCGGCTCGTCACGCCCGCATAAGAAGACACCGAAAAAGAGATCAGATCTCGATCTTCGAGCCCAGCTCGACCACTGCATTGTTCGGCAGGTTCAGGAACTCCGCCGCAGCACTGGCGTTGTGGTGCATCTGCGCAAACAGCTTCTCGCGCCAGGGCATCATGCCCTTGCCTATGGAAGGGATGACGATGTCGCGCGAGAGGAAGTAGCTCGTCGTCATGTGCTCGAGCGAGCAACCCTGGTTGCGGACCTGCTGCAGGGCCTCGGGCAGGTCGGGGTCGTTCTTGAAGCCGTAGTTCACGATGACCTGCCAGCAATCGTGGCCCAGCGGTTCGATCTCGACGCGCTTGTCCAGGCCGATCCAGGGCACCTCGTGGTTGCGCACGGTGACGAAGAGGTTGTTCTCGTGCAGCACCTTGTTGTGCTTGAGGTTGTGCAGCAGGGCGTTGGGCACGTTGCCGGGCTCGGCGGTCAGGAAGACGGCCGTGCCCTCGACGCGCACCGGCGGACTGATGAAGACTGCCTCCAGGAAGCTGCGCAGATCCAGCGCGTCCTGGCGCAGCGCGGCGTTGAGCTGGGAGCGCCCCTGCTTCCAGGTGGTCATGAGCATGAAGATGAAGCCGCCGATGGCCAGCGGGAACCAGCCGCCGTCGAAGAGCTTGAGCAGGTTGGAGCTGAAGAAGGCCAGATCGACCAGGAAAAAGAAGCCGGTCGCGGCGATGCACAGCCACAGCGGGTACTTCCAGCTGTAGCGGATGACGAAGAAGGTCAGCACCGTGGTGATCAGCATGTCCAGCGTGACCGCGATGCCGTAGGCGGCCGCCAGATTGCTCGACGAGCGAAACAGCAGCACGGCCAGCACGATGGCGACGAACAGGCCCCAGTTGACGAAGGGCATGTAGATCTGCCCGGTGTCCTTGACGCTGGTGTGCTGCACCTGCAGGCGCGGCAGATAGCCGAGCTGGATGACCTGCTTGGTGACGCTGAAGGCGCCAGTGATCAGGGCCTGCGAGGCGATCACGGTGGCCATGGTGGCCAGCACCACCATGGGCAGCAGGGCCCAGTCCGGTGCCATCAGGTAGAAGGGGTTCTTGACCGCTTCGGGCTGACGTAGCAACAGCGCGCCCTGGCCGAAGTAGTTCAGCGTGAGCGCCGGCATGACCACGCTGAACCAGGCCAGGCGTACGGGCCGCTTGCCGAAATGACCCAGGTCCGCATAGAGCGCCTCGGCGCCGGTCACGCACAGCACCAGGGCACCGAGGATGATGAAGGTGGTGCCGGGGTAGCTGAAGATGAAGCCCAGGGCGTGGTGCGGGCTCAGCGCCCAGAGGATGGCCGGGTTGGTGCTGATCTGCGCCACGCCCAGCAGGCCGATGGCCGTGAACCAGATCAGGGTGAGGGGGCCGAAGAACTTGCCGATGCCGGCGGTGCCGCGCTTTTGTACTGCGAACAGCGCGAACAGGATGACGAGGGTGAGCGGAATGACGGCCTTCTTGAAGGCGGGCGAGACCACTTCCAGGCCCTCGACGGCCGACAGCACCGAAATGGCCGGGGTGATGACACCATCGCCATAGAACAGGCAGGTACCGAAGATGCCGATCAGCAGCAGGGTACGGCGCAGCGCCGGCTTGTCCTTGACCGACTGCGAGGCCAGGGCCAGCATGGCCACAAGGCCGCCTTCGCCGTTGTTGTCCGCCCGCAGGATCAGCGTGACGTACTTGAGCGAGACGATGACCGTCAGCGTCCAGAAGAAGAGCGAGAGGATGCCGTAGACGTTGTCGGGCGTGAACTCGACATGTCCGGAGCCGAAGACCTCCTTGATGGCATACAGCACGCTGGTGCCGATGTCGCCATAGACGACGCCGATGGCGCCCAGGGTCAGTGCGGCAAGCGGGGATTTGGAGGCAGACACGGGACGTCGGGGGCAGGCACGTTTCGCTGAGATGCCATTGTGCGCCTGCTGATCCGCCGGTCCAACCTTCCCAGGCCTGGAAAGCCGTCCGAACGTGAAAATGTTGCGCTGCAGCAACCCGCCACGTTCAGGCGTAGACCTCGGCCTCCGGGTCGGTGGCCTCGAGCTCGTAGCTGGCCGAAAGCATGGCCAGGCGGCCGATCACGCCGTACATGTAGAAGCGGTTGGGCGCGCTGGCACCGGGCTTGGCACCCGGCTGGGGCAGGTGGGTGCTCTGGTCGAAAGCCAGGGGCACGAAGCTCGCACCCGGGGCATTGAGGTTCTCGTCCACGCCCCGTTCGGCATGCACGCGGTAGAAGCCGCCGACCACATAGCGGTCCATCATGTAGACCACGGGCTCGGCCACGGCGTCGT
>JAIERT010000377.1 GCA_019746735.1 Burkholderiaceae bacterium
CCTGCAGCATGCGCACCAGCTGGTCACGGTTGCTCACGACGAGGCGGATGTCGATGCCCTGGTGCTCGGCCTGGAAGCCCGCCAGCAGACGCGGCAGAAAGTATTCGGCGGTGCTGACCATGCCGATGGTCAGGGTGCCGATCTCGAGCTTCTGCAGCCGGGCGGCGGCGTCCTCGGCATCCTTGAGCGTGGCCAGGATGCGGCGGGCGTAGACCAGCATGTACTCGCCGGCCGTGGTCAGCGCGATCTGGCGGCCCTTGCGCTCGAACAGCGGCATGCCCACATGGCCTTCCAGCTCCTTGACCTGCATGGTCACGGCCGGCGGGCTCAGGTGCAGCTGCTGGGCTGCCTTGCTGAAGCTCAGCTGGCGCGCCACCTCGTTGAACACCCGGAGCTGGCGGAAGGTGGCGTTTTTCATTCAGGTTTTCCTGAAGTATCGGATCATAAATATTGAATTTACCTTAGTTCACTGCGTTTTTATAGTGGGCGGTGGCCCATCAGGCCCACCTTTTATCAATCACTACCTACGAGGCAGACCATGAACCATCCCACCCTGCAAGCCCTGATCTTCGACGTCGACGGCACCCTGGCCGACACCGAGGACCTGCATCGCATTGCTTTCAACCATGCCTTCGCTGAACTGGGGCTGGGCTGGCACTGGGATGAAGCGCTGTACACCGAACTGCTCGAGGTCTCCGGCGGACGTGACCGGCTGCAGCACTACTGGCAGCAGGTGAATCCCGAGGTCCGCTCCATCGGTGCCCAGGCCGTGCAGGACACCCTCGCGCGCATCCACGAGCTCAAGACCGCCCACTATGAGGCCGCCGTGCAGGATGGAGCGGTGCAACTGCGCCCGGGTGTGCTGGCCCTGTTCGACGAGGCCGCCACCGCCGGCGTGCAGCTGGCCATCGCCACCACCACCTCACCGGTCAATATCGCCACCCTGCTGCGCCGCGCCATGGGCCCGGCCTGGCGTCATTCCTTCGCGGCCATCGGCGACGGCTCGAGCGCACCGCTCAAGAAGCCGCACCCCATGGTCTATCAGCAGATCCTGCAGCTCATGCAGCTCGATCCCAGCGAGTGCCTGGCCTTCGAGGACTCCGGCAACGGTCTCAAGGCGGCGACGCTCGCCGGTCTGGCCACGGTGATCACACCGACGCGCTACACCCGTCACCACGACTTCGGTCGTGCACTGCAGGTCCTGCCCGATCTCGCCGATACCCGCCTGGCCGATCTGCAAGCCCTGCACGAGGCGCACTGGAGCGGCGAACGCCTGCTCGCCGTGGAGACCTGAGGTGTAAGATTGGCCATGCATGTGAAACGGCATCCACCTGTCACGACCGAGCCCCTGGCGGCAGAGGCGGTGCAGCCGTCCCCGGAGCCTGCCGAAAACGCCGGCTCCGACTTCCAGGACAGTGTGGGTGGGCTCTTCGCGGGGCCGGTCTCGCTGCTGCCCGACGTGCCCCCTGAAGCGGGTGAGCCGCCGGTACGCTCCCTTTTTGCCCCGCGCGGACTCTTCCGCTCCTGAGCCGGCTGACGCCGGGTCTGTCATTCACCGGGACTCCCCCTGTGTCCGAACGTCATCCCATCATCGCCATCACCGGTTCGTCCGGCGCGGGCACGTCCACCGTCACGCGCACCTTTGCCAACATCTTTCGTCGCGAAGGCGTGAAGGCGGCCATTGTCGAAGGCGACAGCTTCCACCGCTACGACCGCGCCGAGATGGAGCGCCGTGCCGCCGAGGCCGAGCGTGCCGGTGACCAGCACTTCAGCCACTTCGGCCCCGAGTCCAATCTGTTCGCGGAGCTCGAAGACCTGTTCAGCCGCTACGGCGCCTCGGGCCAGGGCCGCACGCGCCGTTACCTGCACCACGAGACCGATGCCGCGGAGTGCGGCCAGGCGCCCGGGACCTTCACGCCCTGGGAAGAGCTGCCGCCGGACACCGACATGCTGTTCTACGAAGGACTGCACGGCGCCATGGTCACACCCGAGCACAACATCGCGCAGTACCCGGACCTGCGCATCGGCGTGGTGCCGGTGATCAACCTCGAATGGATCCAGAAGCTCTGGCGCGACAAGCACCAGCGCGGCTACAGCACCGAGGCCGTGACCGACACCATCCTGCGGCGCATGCCTGACTATGTGCACTACATCGTGCCGCAGTTCGCGCACACGCACGTGAACTTCCAGCGCGTGCCCGTGGTGGACACCTCCAACCCCTTCATCGCGCGCGACATTCCCTCGGCCGACGAGAGCATGGTGGTGATCCGCTTCGCCAACCCCAAGGGCATCGACTTCCCCTACCTGCTCAACATGATCGACAACTCGTGGATGAGCCGGGCCAACACCATCGTCATTCCCGGGGGCAAGATGGAACTGGCCATGCAGCTGATCTTCACGCCCTTCGTCTGGCGCATGATGGAACGGCGCCGCCGGGTCTTGGGCCTGGCCTGAGGGCCTGCCCCATCCAGGCCCGCGTGCCGGACCGCATGATCAGCGATGTCCGTGCGCTGCCGGGCAGAAACCGGGTCAAATCAGCCGAACTTCTCCAGCAGGCGGGTGGCCTGCTCGATCTCTTCCATAGCGCGGGCCTCGTCCTCGGCCCCGTTGACCGCCTCGATCATGGTGCAGGCCATCATGCGGTAGAACGCCTTGTCCATGGCCTTGCGCGCGGCCGACATCTGCAGGGCCACGTCCTCGCAGCTGCGGCCCTCCTGGATCATCTCGACCACGCCGCGCACCTGGCCCTCGATGCGGCGCAGACGGTTGATCACGTCCTTCTGGTGGTCCGCACGGAAAACGGCGGCGGTCGTGGCGGCTGCGGTGGCGGGGGCGGGCTTGCGCGACATGGTGAGGATGGGTGTGACAGACGGAAAGGTGGCAGTTTGCCAGATTCATCGGCGTTTTCGCTTGTTGGGTGTGGCAGCTTTGTATAACCTTGTATCCATGCACCGCCTGACCCTGTCCTTCTTCATTCTCTGCGTTCCCTGGGTCCTCGATGCGCAGGCCCAGGAGCCAGCCATCTTCCAGGGCGCTGATCTGCGCCTGGGTGCGCAGTTGCTGGCGGAGCACAAGTGCGCGGTCTGCCACCAGCAGAAGGTGGGCGGTGACGGCAGCGCCATCTACCGGCCCGCTGGTCGCATCCAGAGTGCGGGTCTGCTGCGCGGCATGGTGGAGCACTGCAACACCGAACTCAATCTGGGCCTGTTCCCGGACGAAGTCACGGCCGTGGCCGCGGTGCTCAACCGCGACCACTACCGTTTCAGCCGCTGAGAAGCGCGCGAGCGGACTCCGTAGAAACCCTGATCCCTGCCGGTTCGGCTTGTTATATATTAGTACTTGCTGATATTTTGATTTAACAGCCACAGTGGGCTGTGCACAGCGCAGCCCCGCAGGAGCATCACATGCACGATTTCATGAGTTCGGGTCGCATACGCAAGGCACCCGAGAGTTTTCTCAAGCCCGACGGTATCCGCACCGTCATGGCCGAGGCCAAGCAGGGCCGGCGCCACTTCATCCGCAACGCGTTCGCTGCTGCGGCGGCCGGTGCCGCCGGGGCCCATGCCCTGGCGCAGGGCAACCCCGTGCCGGCCGAGGGTGGCGATCCCAACATCCTGAACCTGCCCGAGCACACGACCGGCCTGGGCCAGAGCGTGGCCACCGATGGCTACGGCAAGCCCTCGAAGTTCGAGAGCAATGTGCAGCGCCGCCAGAGCCCGGGCCTGACGCAGACCACGCAGGCCTCGGTGTCCTTCGCGCCGCTGCAGTCGCTGTTCGGCATCGTCACCCCCAGCGGCCTGCACTTCGAGCGGCATCACCAGGGCTGGTGGGACATCGATCCGTCCAAGCACCGCCTCATGGTCAACGGCATGGTCCAGGCCGCCAAGGTCTTCACCATGGACGAGATCATGCGCCTGCCCTCGGTCTCGCGCTTCCATTTCATCGAGTGCGGTGCCAACACCGGCATGGAGTGGGGCAACGTGGCCGTGCCCACCGTGCAATACACGCACGGCATGCTGTCGTGCAGCGAGTTCACCGGCGTGCCGCTGATCACCCTGCTCGAGTTGGCCGGGGCCGATCTGAAGAACGGCAAGTTCGTGCTGGCCGAGGGCGCCGACGGCTCCTCGATGACGCGCACCATCCCCATGGACCTGATCAAGTCGGGCGAGGTCATCGTGGCCTACGGCCAGAACGGCGAGATGCTGCGTCCCGAGCAGGGCTACCCGCTGCGCCTGGTGGTGCCGGGCGTGCAGGGGGTGAGCTGGGTCAAGTACCTGCGCCGTCTCGAGGTGGGCGACCAGCCCTGGGCGGCCAAGGACGAGGCCATCCACTACGTGGACCTCATGCCCAACGGCCTGCACCGCCAGTACAGCAGCATCCAGGAATGCAAGAGCGTGGTCACCACGCCCTCGGGCGGCCAGGTGCTGCTCGACCAGGGCTTCTACAACGTCAGCGGTCTGGCCTGGTCGGGCCGTGGCAAGGTCAAGCACGTCGACGTGTCGGTCGACGGCGGGCGCAACTGGCGCCGCGCGCGGCTCGAGTCGCCCGTGCTGTCCAAGGCGCTCACGCGCTTCAACATCGACTGGGTCTGGGACGGCAAGCCGGCCATCATCCAGAGCCGGGCCACCGACGAGACGGGCTATGTGCAGCCGACCTACAAGCAGCTGCGCGCGGTACGCGGCACGCGCTCGATCTATCACAACAACGCCATCCAGTCCTGGCTGGTGCAGGAAAGCGGGGAGGTGAAAAATGTCCAGCTCTCGTGACATGCAGCACCCCCTGAGTCGCTACGCGCCTCTGTGCTCACAGCCAGAGGCTGTAGCTCTTCGGACTGTCCAAGCCTGCGCAGGCAGGCTTGGAGCCGCAGCCCTCAGCCCCTCATGGGGGGCGCACCCGGCGGCTTGGCCAAGCCAGTTCCGCGGGTGCCCTGGTCTGGGTTCCCTCTTCGGGCTCGTTCTGGTCCTACTGATGCTGGTCGGCACGGCACAGGCTCAGAACAGCAGGTTTCCGGGCGTGGGCCGCGATGCCACCGCCAAGGAAGTGGCGGCCTGGGACATCGACGTGCGCCCCGACTTCAAGGGCCTGCCGACCGGCTCCGGCAGTGTGGCCAGGGGCCAGGAGGTGTGGGAGGGCAAGTGCGCCAGCTGCCACGGCATCTTCGGCGAATCCGGTGAGGTGTTCAGCCCACTGGTGGGCGGCACCACAGCCGAGGACATCAAGACCGGTCGCGTGGCCAACCTCAAGCGCTCCGATTTCCCCGGGCGGACCACGCTGATGAAGGTGCCCACGGTCTCGACGCTGTGGGACTACATCAACCGCGCCAT
>JAIERT010000353.1 GCA_019746735.1 Burkholderiaceae bacterium
CCTACGGCCTGCTGTTCAGCGAGGTCACGGCGTCCAACCTGGTCAAGGTGGACACCCAGGGTCGCAAGCTCGATGATTCGCCGCACGCGGTCAATCCCACGGGCTTTGCCATCCACGGCACCATCCATGCCGCCCGCCAGAGTGCGCGCTGCGTGCTGCATCTGCACACCGAATGGGGCCTGGCCCTGGCCATGGTGCCCGGCGGTCTGCAGCCGACCACGCAGCACGCCATGCGCCTGTACCAGCGCATCGGCCGTCACGCCTATGAAGGCCTGGCGTTGACGGCTGCAGAGGGGCGGCGCCTGGTGCGCAACCTGGGCGAACTCGACGGTCTCATCCTCGAGAACCACGGCACGCTGACGGTGGGCCGCACCGTGGCCGAAGCCTATATGCTCATGCACCATCTGGAACGCGCCGCGCGCGCCCAGCTGCGTGCCATGGCCGCCACCGGCGGCCAGGTGCTGGTCGCCAGCGATGAGGTCGCGGCCCGCACCTACGCCCAGTGGGTCGGCGACGGCAGTGAGCGCGACGGCGATGCCGAATGGCCCGCGCTGCTGCGCCGGCTCGACCAGATCGATCCATCCTACAAACTCTGAAGGAGACCACCATGCCCACCATCCGCGTCGAGATGTTCGAAGGCCGTACGCCCGAGCAGAAGAAGGAGTTCGTCAAGGCCCTGACCGAGGCCACGGTCCGCACCCTGGGCACCTCGCCCGAGGCCGTGGACGTGATCCTCACCGATGTCAAGAAGTCCGACTGGGCCACGGGCGGCGTGCTCTGGAGCGAGAAGAAATAGGTACGACCGTGTCGGTCACGCGCCGGCAGCTGCTGCCTTTTTCGGCCCTGTCGGCCAGTTACTTCGCGCACATCGGGTTTTTTAATCCCTACCTGCCGCTCTGGCTCAAGGAGCTGGGTTACGGCCTGCTGGCCGTGAGCCTGCTGATGATCGTGCCCTCGGTCACGCGCCTGATCGGGCCCCTGGCCTGGGGCTGGCTCAGCGACCACACGGGTGAACGCGTGCGCCTGCTGCGTTATGCCGCCAGTGCGGCGCTCCTCATCTCCCTGGGCCTGTGGGTGGACGGGGGCACGGCCTGGCTGGCCGCGGTGCTGTTTTTCATGTTTCTGCACACCAGCGCCATGATGCCCATGAGCGAGGCGGCGCTGGCGCATCTCGTGAGCGCGGGCGGCGCCTTCGACGCCAAACGCTACGGCCGCGTGCGCCTCTGGGGTTCGCTGGGTTTCCTGGTCACGGTCTTCGCGGCCGGGGCCTGGTTCGAGCTCTGGGGCCTGGGGCATTTCCCGGCCTGGACCGTGGCCTCCATGCTCCTGGTCACGGCCAGCGTCTGGTGCCTGCCCGACCTGAAGGAAGACCATGCGGCCCACGAGACCCGGCCGACGCTGTGGCCCGTGCTGCGCCAGCGTCCCGTTCCCTGGTTTTTCGCCTCGGCCTTTTTCCATGTGCTGGCGCACATGGGGCTCTACATCTACTTTTCCCTGCACCTGGACGCCCTGGGTTATGGCAAGACCGTCATCGGCCTGATGTGGGCGGTCTCGGTGGTGGTGGAGATCGTGTGGTTCTACACCCAGGGGCGCTGGCTCCCCCGTCTGAGCCTGACCGCCTGGCTGCTGCTGTGTGCCCTGCTGACGGCCCTGCGCATGGCGATCACGGCGGAGTGGGCGGGCTGGTGGCCGGTGCTGCTGTTCGCGCAGTGCCTGCATGCCTTCACCTTTGCCACCCACCACGCGGCCTGCATCGCGCTGCTGTCGCACCATTTCCCGGGGCGGCTGCGCGGGCGCGGCCAGGCCCTGTTTGTCACGCTGGCCTATGGCGTGCCCGGCGTGTTGGGCGGACTGGCGGGCGGCGTGATCAGCAGCCGCCTGGGCCTGCCGGCGGTGTTCTGGGCCTGCGCGGTCTGCGCGCTGCTGGCCGCCGCCTGCGCCTGGCAGGTACAGAGGTCACTGCAGCGGTAATTCCGACAGTGGACGCCGAGCCCCACGGGTCTGGATGCGGGCTCTTTGGAGTCGTCCCTGCGTTGGCCGGATGTTTCATCTACCCGGTGCCTCGAACCCAAGTTTGCCAAAATTTGCCAAAAACCTTACCATGCTTCCATGAGCACCATGAACATCTCCCTGCCCGACGCACTGAAAGATTTTGTGGATGAACAGGTTCAGGCGCGCGGCTATGGCACCAGCAGCGAATACGTGCGTGAACTGATACGCCGCGATCACGACCGTCAGCAGCTGCGTGGTATCTTGCTGGCAGGGGCAGCATCTGCTCCCGGCAAGCCCGCGGATGTGGCCTACTTTGACAGCCTGCGCCGCCGTGTGCGGCCAACCGACCGCCGGTGAAGGCCAAACCCGTGGTGCCACGGCTGCTCGCGCAGCAGGACGTGGAAGAGGCTCTCGACTACTACCTGCAGCAGGCCGGACCGGCTGTTGCCATGGGCCTGGTGGATGCGCTGGAGCAAGCGTACGGACACGTCAGCCGGCAGCCTGCGAGCGGCTCGCCTCGGTACGGCCATGAGTTGGGCTTGCCTGGCTTGCGCTGCTGGCCGCTCACCGGCTACCCCTACCTGGTCTTCTACATCGAGCGAGATACTCATGTGGATGTCTGGCGCGTACTTCAAGCGCAGCGGGACATTCCGGCGTGGCTGAGATCAGAGGGCGACCGTTGAGGAGTTGTGCCTTGGCGAGCCTGCTCAAAAGCCCCGGCCACGCGCATCACGCTCACCCCCCAAACGGGAGGGCCAGCCCGTGACTGCTCTTGTGTTTTTGGACACCGAGTTCACCGGGCTCGACCAGCCGGCCCCGCGCCTGATCAGCCTCGCCCTCGTGCCTGAACAGGGCGATGACACCCTGTACCTGGAGTTACCGCGGGAAGACTGGATGGAGCAAGCCAGTTACTGGACGCTGGCCAACGTGGTTCCCTGTCTGCGTGGCGGTGCGGCCATCGGTACGGCCGCGCAGCTGCGTGAGCGCCTGGTCAGCTGGCTGGATCGGCAGGGCGAGGTGCGCGTTGTCACCGACTACCCCGAATACGACTTTGCCTTCCTGCAAGCCATGCTTGGCACCGGCCATCCCGCGCTTCATGCGCAGCCCATCAAGTTTGGCGTGGCGTCATTGGGTGAATCCTATCGAGCCCCGCTGGAGCAGGCGCGGGCAGGGTTCTATTCGGTCAATCACCCGCCGCATAACGCTTTGGCGGACGCCCTGGCCTTGCGGGCCATGTGGCAGGCAGCACGGGCACTGGACACCGCCGGCCTGTACCGGGCCCTCGGTTTACCCGAAGGGCCTTGAGCGCCTGCATCACAGCCACCTGAAGAAAAACCGAACCGGATCGTCAGCACTTACGACTAACAAATCGAACCGCAGAAATTTCCGATCTCCGGGAATGCGTGGTTCTCTTTGTTGAAAGAGGTGCCATGACCACGATCCTTCGTTGCGCTGTTGTCTTGCTTTCCCTTTCGGCCACCTTGGGCCAGGCCCATGCCGTGGAATGCCTTGACCCGGCCTGGACGGCCGCCATCACACAGGCCACCGGGCGTGTCCCGGCAGCGGGTGAGTGCAATCCGCGCCTGTACGGTCCTGCCAGTACCCATGAGGAGCGTGTGGCCGCCGTGCGTCGCACCCTCAAGACCCTGGAAGAGCAGGGTGCCCACCGGGTGCCCACCCAGAAGCTGCCGCTGCGCCTGCGTACGGCCGAGGGCTCGCGCGATGAATGAAGAGGATCTGCCGCTCGAAGAGCTGATGCCTGAGATTTCGGACAAGGAGCTCGAAGCCCGGGGCATCGTCGTGCCCTCGCTCGAAGGCCTGCTGGAGGGCATGACCCTGGAGGAAATGGAGGCTATGGGGCGCCAAATCTTCGATGGTGCGGGGGAGGAAGAGGCTGTTGCGACGGAAACGGCTGAGTCCCCTGAGGCACTCGAAAAGTCCGTCGAGGCGGCAGAGTCCGAGCAGCCCGAGAGCGCCGAAACGCAAGGCGCCTCCGCCCCTGGCACACGCTCAGTCGGTAGGCGACTCAAGGAGATCATGGAGTCCAGCGGCCACGCGCTGGCGCCTGAACTGCGCCCCGCGCTGCTGGCCCAGTTGCAGGACGCCTGCGTCCAGTCCCTCAACGCGAATCACCTGCAGTTGCTGGACAAGGCGCTGGGCTGCATGCAGACAGAGTTCGACGGGCAGACGGCGACGTGCTCCAACCCGGACTTCGTCGCGGCACTGCGCGAAGCTATCAACCAAGCCGCGCCGCCGTTTGCGATCGAGTCGCCCCTGGAGGGCACCGTCTGCCACTCACTGCACCGCACTTTGCTGCTGGCCGTGGCGCTGGCAGAGCAGCGCTGCAGCCAGCCCGGCGCCATGCCCTGGTGTGATCTGTATAAGTTTTTTGCCGACTACCAGCGTTTGCTGGCCTTGCCGCGCAAGGAAAAGTCCGACGAAGATCAGGCCTACTGCGAGCTTCTCGCCCGCGCGGCGCAGCGGCCCCTGCTACGTACCGTCCCCCAGCCTCCGCGCGCCCAGGCCGTGCTGGAGCTGGTGCGCACCCTGCCCAACTTTGCTGAGCCCATCACCCATGTGGCAGAGCAGCTGGCGCTGCATCGCGTGCGCCAGGGCGGCGTGTTTCAGCCCACGCCCATGCTCCTGCTCGGCCCGCCCGGTGTGGGCAAGAGTCACTTCGCCCAGGCGCTGGCGAAACTGCTCGGGTCTACCGTCCATACGCTGCAACTGGCCTCGCAATCAAACGGCTGGGTGCTGGGCGGGCTGGACCGCGGGTGGTCCGGCGCGCGGCCCGGGCAGGTGTTTGACACCCTGGCCTTTGGTGACACCCTGTCACCTGTGGTGGTGCTGGACGAGATCGACAAGGTCAACCCCGATGGGCGCAACCACCCGCTCGGTTCCTTGTACTCGCTGCTGGAGCCTTGCACCGCGCGCAAGTTCCACGACGAGTTTGTGGAATTCAGCGTCGACGCCAGCCAGGTCATCTGGATCGCCACGGCCAACGAAGAGCACGCCATCCCGCCAGCGCTGCTGAGCCGCTTTGTCGTCTTTCGCATTGAGGCGCCCACCGGCGACGAATTGGGCGCGGTGCTGGAAACCATGTACCGCCAGGCCGCAGCGGGCATTCCCGGCGCGCCGGCGCACATGCCTCCCGCGTGGCAGGCCACCTGCCGGGGCCTGAGTTTGCGCGCCGCCCGCATTGCCATCGGCAAGGCCGTGGGGCGGGCCGTGCTGCGCGCGGAGCTGAAGGGGCAGGAGTCGGTTGAGTTGCTGGCGCGTGACTTGGATGACTCAAAGCCGGATCGTCGGCCGCGTATGGGGTTTGGCGTGAACTGAGCCGAACTACCCTTGGCGGTCAACCAGCATATGAAACTGCATTCGCCTGCGGGCGGTAGCGGTCGTCCAGTCCAAAAGCCAGCAGCTTGGGGTGCTGGTTGATGTACTGCCAAACGGCCTCACGCGAACGCAGCGGTTCATGCCCGTAGATTCT
>JAIERT010000383.1 GCA_019746735.1 Burkholderiaceae bacterium
CAGGCCGATCATGAAGGCGCACAGCGTGAGCAGGCCGATGGTGCTGTTGGCCAGCCGGCCGCGCGTGCGCAGCATGGCCAGCTCGGCGTTCCATTGCGGTGCCAGCACGGGCTCGACATCCAGGCGCAGCTTCTCTTCCAGCACCCGGCCGCGGTCGATGATGCGCGAGAGCCGGCCGGCCACCGCGCCGATCATGCCGGAGACGGCGGTCAGCAGGAACACGGGTGCCACGGCGAGCTGGATGCCGTGGGTGACGGTGGCGGATTCGACAAAAACGGCCATGGGTTTCGACGAGTAGGTAGTGCGCGCCGATTATCGCCCCCTCCCACAAACGGGGGAAGACAGAACGGCGCTTTGTGCCTATAAAGACGCAGCGATCATCTCAGGGGGACATCATGGGCATCCGCATCCTGTGCATCCACGGCGTCAACACCAACGAGAACGGCGACTGGCTGGCCACCTGGCAGCGGGCCATCCGCGCCTCGGCCACGCGCGCCGGCGTGGCCGCCGATGCGCTCGAATTCCATGAGCTGCGCTACAACGCGCGCTTCGAGGCCATCGAGCCCGACGCGACGCTCTATGCCGAAGCCGTCAAACGCCTCTGGAGCAGCTACTGGGCGCACCGTCGTGCGCTGGGCCGCGCCGCCGGCAAAGGCCTGGGCACCCTGATCGACAACACCATCGGCATGGTGGCCAAGTGGACGGCCGTGCCTGCACTGCGCCAGCAACTCAGCACGGATCTGGTACAGACCATCCGCCGCGTCGACCCGCACGTCATCTGCGCCCACAGCCTGGGCTCGCTGATCAGCTACGACACCCTGGCCGCGCAACAGGCGCTGGTGCAGGACCGTCTTTTCGTGACCCTGGGCTCGCAGATCGGCCATCCGGCGCTGGCCGAGGCCTTTGGCGGCTACCTGCGTCCCCTCGCCACCGCGCGCCACTGGTACCACCTCTTCAACCCGGAAGATGCGGTGCTGACCTGCGAGCTCGACTTTCCCGAGGCGCCCTTCACCCAGCTCGACACGCATTTCGACGAGTCGGGCCCGCTGGACCACAGCGCTGAGAAATACCTGGAGCATGAAGTCACGGCCGCCAACGTCTGGGCGGGTCTGGCCAGTGCCCTGCCACGCACCGCGACCCCCGCCAAACCCCAGGCCGGCCCGGCCCTGGCCGCGCCCTGGTTCAAGGCCCCCACGATCCAGCGCCGCAGCCCGCGCCAGCGCCGCGCCCTGCTGATCGGCATCAACGACTACCCGCAGCCGGAGAACCGGCTCAACGGCTGCGTCAACGACGTCTTCCAGATGAGCGCCATGCTGCAGGAGCGCGGCTACGCGCCCGAGGAGATCCGCGTGGTGCTCGACGCGCGCGCCACCACGCGCGGCGTGCAGGAGCGGCTCAAATGGCTGCTCGACGACGTGCGTGCCGGCGACGAGCGCGTGCTCTTCTACTCGGGCCATGGCGCCCAGGTCGCCGCGCTCGACGCCGATGGCGAGCCCGACCACAAGGACGAGGCCCTGGTCACCTGGGACTTCGACTGGAACGGCAACAGCGGCATCACCGACGACATGCTCTCGCGGCTCTACGCCAACCTGCCCTACGAGGCACGCTTTTCCATCATCCTGGACTGCTGCCACTCGGGCGGCGTGGCACGCGCCGGTGGTGTGGCCGTGCGCGGCATCAACCCGCCGGACGACGTGCGCCACCGCGCCATCGAATGGGACGCCGACAAGCAGATGTGGTTCCCGCGCAAGAGCCTGGACCTGCGCCGCCGCATGGGCAAGGCGACAGCCGATCAGGTGCAGCGCTACCTGGGTGATGGCGCCACGCAGAAGCTGGGCCGCGCCGTGAGCCGCTGGAGCGACACCCCCGCGGCCTTCAAGGCCGCCTCACGCCGCCTGGGCCACCACGGCCCCTACAACCCCGTCATCCTAGCCGCCTGCCGCGAAGACCAGTACGCCTATGAATACACGCATGGCTCCGTGCCCTACGGCGCGCTGACCTTCATGCTGATCCAGCAGCTGCGCGCCAGCGGCGGACGCAAGACGCTGGAGGCCATCGTCGAGCAGTGCAACAGCGTGCTGAAACACAAGCTGGGCTACGAACAGCAGGCCCAGCTCTACCGCCCGCGCGAGCACCGCCAGACGCACTTCCCCGGCAAGGCGCCGGTGGCGAAAAAGAAGGCTTAGCGCAAGGAGCGACGCAAGGGCTCCAGCAGGCCCTTGAGCCCGTTGTGGTCGATCTCGTGCATCAGGGCCAGCAGACGGCCCAGATCCCCCTTGGGAAAGCCCTCGCGTGCAAACCAGTTGAGATAGTTGCCGGGCAGATCGGCAATGAGGGTGCCCTTGTGCTTGCCATAGGGCATCTCGGTGGTCAGCAGACGCTGCAGCTGTTCGCTGTCCAGCATCACCCACCCGCCCGCTTCGCCGCATGGCCACGCGCGTTGAGCCAGGCCAGCACCTTCTCCACATGGTCGCCCTGCACCTCCACCACGCCATCCTTCACGGTGCCGCCCGTGCCGCAGGCGGCCTTGAGCTGCTGGCCCAGGGCTTGCAGCGCGGCTGCATCCAGCGGCAGGCCGCGTACCACGGTCACGGCCTTGCCGCCGCGGCCCGAGGTTTCGCGCCGCACGCGCACCCGGCCGTCGCCGAGCACGCGCGCGGCCGCCTGCGACTGGCAGCTGCAGCTGTCCAGGGGCAGACGACATTGCGGGCACATGCGCCCGCCTTCGGTGGAATAGACCAGCCCGCCGGGGCTGCGTGGGGATGACATGAAGGAGCGACCTTCTGACGGAGGCCGCTATCGTAAGGCCGCTTCAGCGCTCGAAGGTCGAACGCGGCGCCCGCCGGCGTTCCAGCAGGTACATGCGCTTTTCCTCCTGCTCGATGGCCGTGAGCTGCTCCCGCGCCAGATGGAGGACCTCGTTGAACTCGCGCACCCTGTCGTAGGATCGGCCATGCGACTCGTTGGCCAGCTTGCGACCCATGTCCTGCGTGACCGAGAGCAGCTTGGAGAGTTGGTCGATCAAGTCCGACCGGTCTTCGGCTTCATACGTCATGATGCACCCCCTGATCTGGCGAGCTGTTGGCTCTCTGCTGTATCCCGCAGTTGAGGACCAAGCATACACAATCAGTAACTATTTGTCACACTTTTATCCCGTATAGCGAAATCATTCCGTGCGTCATCACCACCCCACGCCCGACAAGGAAGCCATCGCCGCGCTCGAACCCTTCGAGCGCCTGGGGCTGGACCGCATCCGTGTCATCAGCAGCCCGCGCGAGGCCGAAACCGCCTGCGCCGAGCTGGCCGCCGCGCCGCATCTGGGCTTCGATACCGAGTCCAAGCCCACGTTCCGCGTCGGCGAGGTCTCCGACGGGCCGCACATCGTGCAGCTCGCCACGCCCGAACAGGCCTGGATCTTCCAGTTGCACGATCCCGCCAGCCGCGGCCCCGTGGCCGAGCTGCTGGCGCTGGACCGGGTGATCAAGGCCGGCTTCGGCCTGGGCGATGATCGCAAGCGCATCACGGCCAAGCTCGGGCGCGAGCCGGGCGGCGTGCTCGAGCTCAACGCCGTGTTCCGTGAGCGCGGCTATCGCAAGGAAATGGGCGTCAAGGGTGCCGTGGCCGTGCTCTTCAACCGGCGCTACCTCAAGTCCAAGAAAGCCGCCACCTCCAACTGGGCCGCGCCGCGCCTGAGCGAGGCGCAGCTGGTCTATGCGGCCAACGACGCCTGGGCCGCGATCCGCGTCTTCCACGCGCTCGGGCTGGCTCAGGACGCGGGCGCCCGGTAAGGCTGCCGGCTCAGCGGCCGAAACATCCACAGCCCCAGCACGGGCCCCAGGCCCAGCAAGGGCAGCAGCAGGGCCAGCGAGGCGTGCGGCAGCGCGGCCACGAAAAGCTCGATGCTCAGCACCGAGATCGCAAAGCCGATGCAGTTCACAAAAGTCAGCACGCTGCCCACCGCGGCCGGCGGCGCGTTCTGCGCTGTCAGCGTGGAGAACTGCGGTGAATCTCCGGACACCGTGAGGCCCCAGAGCAGCAGCCAGGCCAGGAAGAGCGCGTCGGGCGCCTGCAGCATCAGCGGCGCCAGCAGGCAGCAGGCCCCGCTGATCGCCAGCTGGCGCTGCGCCACGCGCGCACTGCCCCAGCGCCGCACCAGCAGCCCGCCGCCCACGCAACCGATGAAGCCCGCGGCGATGATGAAGAAGGCCGCTGCGCTCTGCGCCGAACCCGTCCAGCGCAGGCCCACGATGAGCGGCACCAGCACGAAATAGGTGTAGAGCTCCCACATGTGGCCGAAGTAGCCGAAGACCGAGGCGCGTAACTGGCGGTCGCTCCAGATCAGGTGCAGCGCCGCGGGCGTGATGCGCGCGCCGCGCTGCAGCCAGGGGCTCTCGGGCACGCAGAGCCCGGTCAGCAGGCCACCGGCCGCGGCCAGCAGCGAGACGCCCAGCACCACGCTCTGCCACGAAGGCAGCAGGCTGCCCCCGCCCTCGCCCACAAGCGCGCGCAGCCCGTGCGGCAGCGCCGTGCCCAGGATCAGCGCGCCAATCAGCACGCCCATGGCCGCACCCAGGCCCTGCCGGTACCAGCTGGCTGCGATCTTCATGCCCACGGGGTAGATACCCGCAAGCAGAAAGCCCACGGCAAAGCGCAGCGCGAGCAGCAGGCCATAGCTGCCGGCGATCCACAGCGTGGCCGCATTGGCCAGTGCGCCCAGCAGCGCACAGGCCATGAAGACGCGCGAAGGCGAAAACTTGTCCGCCACCATCAGCAGCGCGAACACCAGCGTACCGGCGACAAAACCCAGCTGCACCGCCGAGGTCAGCGTGCCCACGGCCGTGGCCGGCAGGCCCCAGGCCTGCTGCAGGTCGGGCATGACCGCATTGACCGCGAACCAGAGCGAGGTGCCCGCGAACTGCGAGAGCACGAGCAGCGGCAGCACACGCCGCGGCACGGCCTGCGTCAAAGGCCGTCCTCCACGGGCTTGAGTTCGTAGTCGCCGTCGCCCATGCCACGCAGCGGGCCATAGACCGCCGTGATGGCCGCGCTCTCGGCCGCCTGCCACTGCTCGGCGATCTCGCGCTCGGCGTCCGTCAGCGCCTCGACGTTCGGCGGGTCGCCGTAGGCCGCGGCAATGCGCTGGTAGGCCTGGTAGACCGGCAGCACCAGGGACGCGTCGCCCAGCGTCTCTTCCAGCACCTGCCTGAATCGCTTCTGCGCCGCGCGCTGCTGCGCCTCGCTCACGCCTTCGGCGTCGTAGAGTTTGACCGTGTAGTTCATGATGGGATCAGGGCACAAGCTTAACTTGTGTAAAGTCCGGGCTCGAACACCGCAAGACGCACCATGGCAAAACAGAGCGAATGGTCGGCCAAGATGCTGGCCGTCATCAAGACCGGCAACACGGCGGCGGCCATCGCGCAGATCAAGGTCGCCCCCAGCGTCAAGGACCTGCGCCAGCTGCAGGCCGCCCTGGACAAGGCCCAGCTCAAGGGCCGCTGGCGCGATGTGGACATCGCCATCGAAGAGAACATGGCCCTGCTGGCCG
>JAIERT010000357.1 GCA_019746735.1 Burkholderiaceae bacterium
TCAAGCCGCGCACGGGCAAGCTGGGTCTGCAGGACTTCGAGAAGGTCTTCTGCGTGGACCACAAGGGCCTGGGCGATATCTACGCCCTGCGCGGGATCGACCGCGAAAAAGGCTGTCTGGTGCTGGTGCGCCCGGACCAGTACGTGGCCCATGTGCTGCCGCTGGACGCGCGGCAGCAATTGGCGGACTTCTTTGCGGGTGTGCTGCTGCCGGCTTGAGGTTGGCGTGAGGGCGCGGGGCTAATCCCGCCCCCACAGCACGCGCTGCGCCCAGCCGGGCAGGGGCTGCACCAGCTCCTGCGTCCAGGCCTTCTTGCACAGGGCCACGGCGCTGTGGGTGCCGGGTGTCACGTCCTGGCTGTCGTAGAGCACGGCGGCGTCGGCCAGTCGCACGGCGCGCGTCAGGTAGGCCAGGGTGCGCGGGTAGCGCGCGAGGATGCGCTCCTGCGGCACGGCGTGGCCGCCTTCGCGCACGCGCTGGGCCACGCGCTCCAGCAACTGCTGCGGGTCTTCGAGCGCCACCACGAGCAGCATGACGAAATAGCCCTGGGCCTGCGCTTCGCTGATGAGCGCCAGCTTGGAGGGGTGCGAGAACACGGTTTCGCTGACGAAGCTCTGGCCGCTCTGCAGCAACTCGGCACGGCGGGCCTCGGCCCAGGCCTGTGCGGCTTTGGAGCGCGCCTGCGGGTCTTTGAGGTGCTGCAGGTGCTGCGCTTCGTGGTGGTCGGCGTTGACGAATTCGGCATCAGCGGGCAGGGAGCCGGTGAGCAGCAGGGCGCGGTAGAGCGTGGTCTTGCCCGCGCCGTTGGGGCCGGCGAGCAGGTAGAGCACGGGTTTGTCTTTGCGGCGCCGGGGCGTGGCGGCGCGGGGGGCGGCCATCTCAGTGGCGGGTGGGCTTGCTGGCCTTGCGGCGGTTGGCGGCCACCACCTCGCGCACGCGCTGGGCCAGGCTGCCGTCGTCTTCCACGGCCATGAACTGGGCCAGTAGGGCGTCGGCCTGCGAGCCGGCGGGCTTGGCCTTCTTGGGCACGGCCTTGGGCGCGCGGGCCTGCTGCAGGGCGGCTTCGTACTGGGCGATGGCGGCCTGGGCTTCCTGCGCGGTCAGGCCGCTGTCTTCGACGATGCGGCCCAGTGTGGCCCAGTACTCCACCTGGCCGGCCACGGAGCGGCGCAGGGGCTGCGCGGCTTCACGCGCCTGTTCCACCAGGGCGGTGGGCAGCTTGACCGAGGCAAAACCGTTGGGCGAGGTGGGCATGGCAGGTCTCCTGATTGGCGCATTATGCGCCATTTTGCTTTCCGCGCTGTGGCTGGGGTTTCGTGCGGGCAGCGGATAATGCGGCAGCGTTTTCTTCCCCAGTCTGTCCATGGAACTCCTGCAACTCATCCAGTCCCCCGGCGCCCTGCCCAGCATTCCGCGCGTGGTGGCGCTGGTCTTGAGCGAGCTCGATTCGGACGAGCCCGATCTGCGCAAGATCGGCATGCAGCTCAAGGAAGACCCGATCATGATGGCCAACTCGGCGCGCTTCAACCTGAGCCGCGGCGTGACCAGCGTGGCCGAGGCGCTGCCGCTGCTGGGCCTGGACGAGCTGCGCGACATGATCTACGCGGCAGCCGTGGCCAGCGCCTTCCGCCAGGTGGGCGGGGTCAACATGCCGCATTTCTGGCGCTACAGCCTCAACGTGGCCAAGCTCGCGCGCCGGCTGGCCATGGACACGCCCCAGGTCTCGGCGGCCTACACCGCCGGTCTGGTGCACGCCGCGGGTGAGCTGGTGCTGCACCGGGCCCTGCCGCATCAGATGGCCGAGCTCGACGCCGCCATGTCGGTCTTCGACCTGCAGCGCGCCGCGGCCGAGCAGAAGTTGCTGGGCTATTCCTACGCCCAGGTCGGCGCGGCCTTTGCGAGCGCCTGGAGCCTGCCCAAGGTGCTGGTCGATGTAGTGGCCTACCATGTGGACCCGACGGTGCCCCAGTGCAGAGAGCCGCTGGCGGCGGTGGTGCACCTGGCGTCCTGGCGCGCGCGTGGCCAGGAGGTGAACCTGGGGCTGGAGGCCTTGATGGCCAGCTACCCCGACACCATCGCCTCGGCCCTGCACCTGGACAGCCGCCTGGTGCTCGATGAAAAGATCATCGACTGGACTTCGCTGCAGGAAGTCTCGGGCCTGGTCTGAAGCGCAGCCGCGCTTGGCGTGCCGCGCAGAGGCGGGCGGTATGATCCGCCACCTGTTTTCATTCTTGTCAGCCCGTAGCTCAGTTGGATAGAGCAACAGCCTTCTAAGCTGTGGGTCGGGGGTTCGATTCCCTCCGGGCTGGCCAATCCTTCCCCTTCATTTGTTGTCTGCGCCCCGTTGGCGCTGCGCGCTCAGCTGCGTTGCAGCAGGATGCGCGTGGGGGCGAGCTGCACCTTCTCGGCCGGCGCGGTCACGCCGGTTTCCCTCAGGCTCACCAGCAGTTCGCCGCGACTGACGACGACATGGCTGACGGTGCAGGTCTGGCCCTGGTAGACCACCAGGGTGCCGGGACGGTAGAGGGGGAGATGGGCCACCGGCGGCTCTTCGGGCGCGGTGGGGGCAGCATCCGTGGGCTGCAGGTAGGCGGACTCGTCTTTCACGTGAACTCTTGCAGGCTAAACGAGCGGGTCGCCCGACGAGTAGCGGGCGGCGGCGCTGGCGGTCGATCAGAACGACATGGTCAGGCGCGGGAAGCCGGCAAGATACCACAGAACGAAGATGGAAATGAGCACGGGCAGGCCGATGCCGAGGAAGGTCAGCAGCGTGAGGAAGAAGGTCCACAGCTGGGAGAGCCACTCCTTGAAGACGACCCGCAGGTCTACGTTCCAAAAATGCTCTTGCCTTTTCATGACTCGGTATCGATCTGGGGTGCGGCGTGAAAAGGTTCACACTGGGCGCACCCTGCGGCTGAATGTACCGCCAATCGGGGGCCGCCGAAAGCCTGAAAAGCGGGGAGATGTAAGGGTTTCTATCAGCGCCGGGTGGGCGCTCAGCTCAGGTCGAGCTCGTGCACCGGGAAGCGGCCGGCCCGGCGGTCGGCGAAATAGCGCTCGAGCGTCTCCTTGACGGTGCGAAAGGCGATCTCGTCCCAGGGGATCTCGTCTTCGGCGTAGAGCCGGGCTTCCATGGTCTCGGTGCCGGGGTCGAAGCGGTCGCTGAGCAGGCGGGCGCGGTAGAACAGGTGCACCTGGCCCACGCGCGGCACGCTGATGATGGTGTACAGGCCTTCGAGCTCGATCTGGGCGCCGGCTTCCTCGTCGGTTTCGCGTGCGGCGCCCTGGGACGCGGTTTCGTTGAGCTCCAGAAAGCCGGCCGGCAGCGTCCACTTGCCCTTGCGCGGTTCGATGTTGCGCTTGCACAGCAGCACCTTGTCGCCCCAGTGCGGCACGGTGCCGACCACATTGAGCGGGTTCTCGTAATGGATGGTGCTGCAGGCGGGGCAGACGGCGCGTTCGCGGGTGTCGCCGTCGTCGGGAATGCGGTAGGTCACGGCCGTACCGCAGTTGCGACAGTGCTTGATGGGGCTGTGCAGCATGCAGGCGAGTGTAATGAATCCGGCTGCGCGCCGCGGCGGCGCTCTATCATGGGGTCATCATGGATGGCCTGAGGCTGTGGCAGATCCTGGCGGATCTCGTGCTCACCCTGCATTTCGCGGTGGTGCTCTTCGTGCTGGGCGTGGCCCTGGCCGTGCTGCTGGGCGGGCCGGCGGGCTGGGCCTGGGTGCGGGCCCCGTTGCTGCGCTGGGCCCATCTGGCGGCCATTGCCGTGGTGGTGGCCCAGGCCTGGCTGGGGCAGGCCTGCCCGCTGACGGTGCTGGAGAACTGGCTGCGCCGCCAGGCGCGCCTGGGCGGTTACGAGAAAAGCTTCATCGAACACTGGGTGCAGCATTGGCTGTACTACAACCTGCCGCCCTGGGTCTTCGTGCTGGCCTACACGGCTTTTGGTTTGGGGGTGCTCTGGCTCTGGCGGCGCTGGCCGCCGCGCGGAGCCCGCAAGCCGGTGCGCGGCAGAAAGGCTTGATTTGGATCATTTTCCGTGCGGGACTCGCCCGGACTGCGTCAGTTTGCCGCAAGATCGGTTCTCATAATTATGAATTCAGTTTAATGACGAAAAAACGAGGAGAGTCCGGATGAGTTCCTACGCCGAGTTCCACCGCCGTTCCATCACCGACCGCGACGCCTTCTGGGCCGAGCAGGCCCGGCTGATCGACTGGCAGACCCCGCCGCAGCAGATCTGCGACTACAGCAAGCCGCCGTTTGCGCGCTGGTTCGTGGGGGGCACGACCAATCTCTGCCACAACGCGGTGGACCGGCACCTCAAGGACCGCGCGAACCAGGCGGCGCTGATCTATGTGAGCACCGAGACGGGCCAGGAGCGGACCTACAGCTTTGCCGAGCTGCATGCCGAGGTGCAGCGCATGGCGGCCGTGCTGCAGGGCCTGGGCGTGGGGCAGGGCGACCGGGTGCTGATCTACATGCCCATGATTGCCGAGGCGGCCTTTGCCATGCTGGCCTGCGCGCGCATCGGGGCCATCCATTCGGTGGTGTTCGGGGGCTTTGCCTCGGGCTCGCTGGCCACGCGCATCGAGGACGCGGAACCCAAGGTGGTGGTCAGTGCCGATGCCGGTTCGCGCGGCGGCAAGGTGGTGGCCTACAAGCCGCTGCTGGACGAGGCGATCCGCCTCTCCAAGCACAAGCCGGCCTCGGTGCTGCTGGTGGACCGCGGCCTGGCGTCCATGGAACTCACGGCCGGGCGCGACCAGCTCTGGGGCCCGTTGCGTGAGCAGCACCTGAACACACCCGTGCCCTGCGCCTGGGTGGACGCCACCCACATCAGCTACACGCTCTACACCAGCGGCACGACCGGCAAGCCCAAGGGGGTGCAGCGCGACACCGGCGGCTATGCCGTGGCCCTGGCCGCGAGCATGAAGTACATCTTCGAAGGCCGGCCCGGCGAGACCTATTTCTCGACCAGCGACATCGGCTGGGTGGTGGGGCACAGCTACATCATCTACGGCCCGCTGATCGCGGGCATGGCGACCCTGATGTACGAGGGCCTGCCGATCCGCCCCGACGCCGGCATCTGGTGGCAGCTGGTGGAGAAGTACAAGGTCACGCGCATGTTCTCGGCGCCGACCGCGGTGCGCGTGCTCAAGAAGCAGGACCCGGCCTTCCTCAAGAAGTACGACCTCTCCAGTCTCAAGGCGCTCTACCTGGCCGGTGAGCCGCTGGACGAACCCACGGCGCAGTGGATCAGCGAGGGCCTGGGCGTGCCCATCATCGACAACTACTGGCAGACCGAGACCGGCTGGCCCATCCTGACCATCGCCAATGGCGTGGAGAAGGCCAGGAGCAAGTTCGGCAGCCCGGGCGTGCCCATGTACGGCTACGACGTGAAGCTGATCAACGAAAACACGGGTGAGGAGCTCGTGGGACCAGACCAGAAGGGCGTGGTGGCCATCGAGGGCCCGCTGCCGCCGGGCTGCATGCAGACCGTGTGGCGTGACGACGCGCGCTTCGTCAACACCTACTGGAAGAGCATCCCGGGCAAGCTGGTCTACAGCACCTTCGACTGGGGCA
>JAIERT010000226.1 GCA_019746735.1 Burkholderiaceae bacterium
AGTACTGGCCGGGCCTGCCCGAGGGGGCGCTGCAGCCGGGCTACGCCGGGATCCGGCCCAAGATCAGCGGGCCGGGCGAGGCGGCGCGGGATTTCCTGATCCAGGGGCCGGCCGAACATGGTGTGCCGGGGCTCGTCAACCTCTTCGGCATCGAGTCGCCGGGCCTGACCAGCAGCCTGGCGATCGGCCAGCATGTCGCCGATTTGCTATCGAATGAATAGCGGATCTCATCGGCCCCGTTGCTTGATCGCAAGGGCTGCGGCCTGGACCAGGGACGGCCCCTGGTAGATCAGGCCGGTGTAGATCTGGACCAGATCCGCGCCGGCGTCGATCTTGCTCACGGCGTCCTGCGCGCTCAGGATGCCGCCGACACCGATGATGGGGTATGTCGGCCCCAGCGCGGCACGCAGCAGGCGGATCACACGGTTGCTCATATCGAGTACCGGCGCGCCTGACAGGCCACCGGTCTCCTCGGCATGGGGCAGGCCCTGCACGGCCTCGCGGCTCAGCGTGGTGTTGGTGGCAATCACACCGTCCATGCCGTGACGCTGCAGGGTGGCCGCGATGACCTGGATCTGCGCTTCGTCCAGGTCCGGTGCGATCTTCACGAACACCGGCACGCGCTTGCCGTGCTCTTGCGCCAGGGCCTCGCGCTTCGCGGCGATGGCGCCGAGCAGGGCGTCGAGCGCCTCGTCGCTTTGCAGCGCGCGCAGGTTCTTGGTGTTGGGGCTGGAGATGTTGACTGTGACGTAGTCGGCGTGCGGGTAGACGCCGGCCAGGCCGATGAGGTAGTCCTCGGTGGCGCGCTCGATGGGCGTGGCCGCGTTCTTTCCGATGTTCAGACCCAGCAGCAGGGGCTTGCCGTCGCGGCGGAAGCGGGCGCGCTGCACATTGGCCAGGAAGGTCTCCAGGCCCTCGTTGTTGAAGCCCATGCGGTTGATCAGCGCGTTCGCGGCCGGCAGCCGGAACATGCGTGGTCTGGGGTTGCCCGGCTGGGGCAGGGGCGTGACGGTACCGACCTCGACGAAACCGAAACCCATGGCGCCCAGGCCGTCGATGCAGCGCGCGTTCTTGTCCAGGCCGGCGGCCATGCCCACGCGGTTGGGGAAACGCAGTCCGGCCAGGGTGATGGGGTCATCGATAAGGGTCTGGCCGTAGGCACAGGCCAGGGGCGTGTTCTGGGTGCGCGCCAGCAGATCGATGGTGAAGTCGTGGGCGGCTTCGGGGTCCATGCGGAAGAGGATGGCGCGGGAGAGGGGGTAGGGGATGAGAGACATCGGATAATTCCTGGGATTGCAGGATTTTCCCAGATCAAACCACCAAGACCTTTCCATGCTCAGCCAAGACGAACTCAAGACCCTGGTCGGCCAGGCCGCCCTCCACTACGTGATTCCCGGCGAGATCGTCGGCGTGGGCACCGGCTCCACGGTCAACAAGTTCATCGATGCACTCGCCGCGATGAAGGACCGCATCCCGGGCGCTGTGTCCAGTTCCGAGGCCAGCACGCAGCGTCTGCAGTCCTTGGGGATCCGGGTCTTCGACGCCAATGATGTGGGGGAGCTTGCGGTCTACATCGATGGGGCCGACGAGATCGACGGTCGCGGCCACATGATCAAGGGCGGAGGTGCGGCGCTCACGCGCGAGAAGATCGTCGCGGCCCAGGCGCGCCGCTTCGTGTGCATTGCCGACGAGTCCAAGCGCGTCGAGGTGCTGGGCCGCTACCCGCTGCCCGTGGAGGTGATCCCCATGGCCACACAGCGCCTGGTGCGCCAGTTCGCCACCCTGGGGGGGCAGGCGCAGCTTCGGCTCAAGGACGGCCAGCCACTGTTGACCGACAACGGACAACACATCCTGGATGTGACCGGCCTGCGGATCCGCGATCCGCTGGCCTTCGAATCCGAGGTCAATCAGTGGCCGGGAGTGGTGACGGTGGGCGTGTTCGCACACCAGCGTGCCCAGGTCTGCCTGCTGGGGACTTCAAGCGGTGTACAGACCCTGACATATTGAATGGCCGAGACCGACACAAAGAGAAGGGGCCCCGAGGGGCCCCTTCTCTTTGGTGAAAACATCAAAAAACGATACCAGCCGGATTGTTCGGCGTGGGGCCGGGGGGGGGTGGGGCAACGGGCGCCGGTTCAGGCGTCGCCTCGGGCCGGCTTGGAGCGACCTCCGGTACCGGCGCCAGCGGACTGGCCGGCGCATTGCGGTAGCTACTGGGCAGGCGGGACGTCGTGGGATAGCCAGCAGCATTCAAATAGTCGCTCCACTCGTCTTCCGAGTAGCCCTTGAGGCGCTGGCCACCGATGGTGGCGATCGGCACGGTGGCCTCCATGCCCATGCGCTTGAGGGTTTCGATGTCCTGGGCCGTGGTGATGGTGCGTTCGGTGTAGGGCACGCCGCGGCGGGTCAGCAGGTTACGCGCCGCGTTGCAGGGTTCGCAGTTGTCGCCGGTGTACAAGGTCACCGGGTAGCGATTCATGGCCTCGCGCAACTCGAAGGGCAGCTCGGACGCTCCAGCTGCCTGGGCCGAGCGCCCGCTGGGGCTCAGCGCGGTTGCTTTCTCGTTCGCTACGGGCGGCTTGTCCGAGAAAGTTACCCGTCCGTCCGGGCCGACGATGCGGTAGATAGCCTGTGCCGGAGCCAGAGCCGGCAGCAGGGCCAGTGTGGTGGCGACGGCCAGCAGGGCTGTGCGGTGCGGACGGTGTGCGTTCTTCATGGTGCCGAGGATCCCCTACGCTTTCTTCTATGAACGGGCCATACCCTGGTGCCGCAGCAGGGCGTCGAGATTGGGCTCGCGCCCGCGGAACGCCTTGAAGGACTCGAGGGCCGGGCGGCTGCCGCCGGCCTCCAGGATAGCCTGGCGGTATTTTCGCCCGGTTTCGACATTCGGCAAGTCCTTGTTACCCGCGGTTTCCTCGAAAGCCGCGTAGGCGTCGGCGCTGAGCACCTCGGCCCATTTGTAGCTGTAGTAGCCGGCCGCGTAGCCGCCCGCGAAGATGTGGCTGAAGGTGTGGGGCGTACGGCTCCAGGCTGGCGGGCGCAGCACGGCCACCTCGTCGCGCACCTGGTCCAGCAGGGGTAGGAAGTCCTGCGCCGGGTCGTGCTCGGTATGCAGCAGCATGTCGTAGAGCGAGAACTCGATCTGGCGCAGGGTCTGCATACCGCTCTGGAAGTTCTTGGCGGCGATCAACTTGTCGTAGAGGGCGCGTGGCAGCGGATCGCCGGTTTCGACGTGGGCCGTCATGTGCCTGAGCACTTCCCATTCCCAGCAGAAGTTTTCCATGAACTGGCTGGGCAGCTCCACGGCGTCCCACTCCACTCCGCTGATGCCCGAGACGTCGCGTTCATTGACCTGGGTCAGCAGGTGGTGCAAGCCGTGGCCGAACTCGTGGAAGAGGGTGATGACGTCGTCATGGGTCAACAGCGGGGGCTTGCCGCCCACGCCCTCGGCAAAGTTGCAAACCATATGGGCCACAGGTGTCTGCAGCTGGCCATTGTCGGGTCGCAACCAGCGTGCGCGCACGTCGTCCATCCAGGCACCACCGCGCTTGCCGGCACGGGCCGGCTGGTCCAGGTAGAACTCGCCAACCAGTCGCCCATTGCGCTCGATGCGGTAGAACTCCACCGCCGGGTGCCAGACCGGGGCCGCATCACGCTGGATGGACACTTCGAACAGGGTCTCGACGATCTTGAACAGGCCGGCGATCACGCGCGGTGCGGTGAAGTATTCCTTGACCTCCTGCTCGCTGAAGGCGTACCGGGCCTCCTTGAGGCGCTCGGAAATGTAGGGCCAGTCCCAGGCTTGCGGATCGGTGAGACCCAGCTCGTCACGGGCGAAAGCACGCAGGTCGGCCACGTCACGTTCGGCGTAGGGTCGGGCCTTGACGGCCAGGTCGCGCAGGAAACGCACCACCTGCTCGGGTGACTCGGCCATCTTGGGCACGACCGAGACTTCGCCGAAATTGCGGTAGCCCAGCAGTTGGGCCTCTTCCTGACGCAGCGCCAGGATTTCACGGATCAGGGCGCCGTTGTCGAATTTCTGGCCCTCACCTTCGGCCTGGTCGGAAGCCCGCGTGACATAGGCACGGTAGAGCTTGTGGCGCAGCTCGCTGCTCCTGGCGAACTGCATGACTGGCAGATAGCAGGGCATCTTGAGCGTGAGCTTGTGGCCGGACTTGCCCTCGGCTTCGGCGGCAGCGCGCGTGGCCTCTTGTACGTCGGCCGGCACGCCCTCGAGTTCCCCCGCGCTGGCGTAGTAGGCCCAGGCATCGGTGGCATCCAGGGTGTGCTCGCTGAACTTCTGGCTCAGTTCGGCCTGGCGTTCCTGGATGGCGGCGTAACGCTCCTTGGCCGCGCCCGTGAGCTCGGCACCGCCTAGCACGAAGTTGCGCAGGGCATTGCTGTGGGCCTGGCGCTGCTCGGCGTTGAGCGTGGCGGGGTCGATGGCCTTGTACTTGGCGTAGAGGCGTTCATCGGCCCCCAGGCGGGTCCAGAACTCGGTCACGCGCGGCAGGGCCTCGTTGTAGGCCGCTCGCAGTTCGGGCGTGTCGGCCACGCTGTTGAGGTGGCTGACCGCGCCCCAGGCGCGGCCCAGCTGTTCGGTGGACACGTCGAGCTCGCGCGCGATGGCCGTCCAGTCGGCGGGGAAATCTGCGGCGGTCACGCGTTCCAGCGCGGCTTCCGAGGCCTGCAAAAGTGTGTCGATGGCCGGCGCCACATGTTCGGGACGGATGCGGTCGAAGGCGGGAAGATCGGCGAAATCGAGCAGGGGATTGTTCATGAGCATGATTGTGCGGTCTGTCGGCGCGGATTCAAGCGCGGCTCCCATAGCTTGTGCCGATGATGCCGATCAGCGGGCTGCGCGCTCGGCGGCTTCCAGGGTGTTGACCAGCAGCATGGTGATGGTCATGGGCCCCACGCCGCCGGGCACCGGGGTGATCCAGCCGGCCACCTGCTTCACGCCTTCAAAGTCCACGTCACCGCAGAGCTTGCCTTCGTCGTTGCGGTTCATGCCTACGTCAATGACCACGGCACCGGGTTTGACCATGTCGGCGGTCAGGACGTTGCGCTTGCCCACGGCGGCCACGACCACATCGGCCTGCAGGGTCATGGCCTTGAGGTCCCGGGTAGCACTGTGGCAGATCGTCACGGTGGCATTCTGGCCCAGCAGCATCAGTGCCATGGGCTTGCCCACGATGTTGGAGCGGCCGATGACCACGGCGTGCTTGCCCTTGAGCTCGTAACCGATGCTTTCGAGCATCTTCATGCAACCGTAGGGCGTACAGGGCCAGAATCCGGGCTGACCGACCATCAACGCGCCGGCGCTGGCGACGTGGAAACCGTCCACGTCCTTGGCCGGAGAAATGGCCTCGATGACCTTGTGCGCGTCGATGTGGGCCGGTAGCGGCAGCTGCACGAGGATGCCGTGGATCGTGGGGTCGTTGTTGAGGGCCTCGATGCGTGCCAGCAGCTGGGCCTCGGTCATCGAGGCTTCGTATTTTTCGAGCACCGAGTGCAGGCCGCTGTCTTCGCAGGCCTTGACCTTGTTGCGCACGTAGACCTGGGAGGCCGGGTTGTCGCCCACCAGCACCACGGCGAGGCCAGGCGTGATGCCCCGGGCCTTGAGGGCGGCGGCGCGTTGAG
>JAIERT010000066.1 GCA_019746735.1 Burkholderiaceae bacterium
CCGGCATCCGCTGGCTCTCGACGACGACCAAGTCCATCGAAGAGATCGCCACCACCATCCTGCAGGAGATCCGGCCTGAGCGGCTGAGCTACTGAGCACGCCTGGGGCCGGCGCCAGGGCAGACGTCTCGCTCTGTTTGCGCCGGCAATGCCCGTCCAGGCCAGACCCGTCCCGCACCCGCGTCGGCCGTCGGCGATAGCCGCCGGGTGTGTCCGGACCGACCTCGGCCCCATGTCAGCCCCGTGCGGGCGATGGCACAGCACATATACGAATACGAACGATTTCTATTTGTATATAATGCGTGAACTTCAATCGCCAGCAAGACCTGCCTGATGTCTCGTCAGGGCCGGTGGTAGCCAGCCAGCAACCATCCCCCTTGAACCGAGGCAAGCTCATGGCCAAACGCTCCCGTCGGCAGCCGCGCTCTTCCGCACGCGCCGCTCTTCCCCGCCCCTCCACGTATCCCGCACTGCTGCCCCTGGGCGCCATGCTGCTGGTCGGCTCCATGAGCGCCATGGCCCAGACTGGCGACCAGGACAGCAGAACGCTGGGTACCGTGCTCGTCAAGGAAAGAGCCGAAGAGGCCGAAGGCAAGGATGCCTACCGTGCCGCGGAAACCGGTCTGGGCAAGGGGCGCCAGCAATTGCGCGATATCCCGCAGTCGGTCACCGTCGTGACGGAAAAGCTGATCGACGACCGCAACCTCGACACCGTGAAGGAAGCCCTGAAGAACACGGCCGGCATTAGCTTCCTGGCCGCCGAAGGCGGCGAGGAGGACATCCGCCTGCGCGGCTTCTCGCTCCAGGGCACTGGCGACGTCTTCGTCGACGGCGTGCGCGATCCGGCCTTCTATGACCGCGACACTTTCAACCTCGACCGTCTGGAGGTGCTGCGCGGCTCGGCCTCCATGCTGTTCGGTCGCGGCTCCACCGGCGGCGCCGTGAACCAGGTCAGCAAGACCCCGCGACTCATCGACGAGCATCAGGTCGACGTCACCGTGGGCAGCTACAACTACCGGCGCGTCGTCGGGGACTTCAACCTCAAGACCGATGACAGCGCGGCGCTGCGCCTCAACGTCATGCACACCCAGGCCGACAACAACGGCGCGGGCAGCAGTATCGACAAGCAGGGCATCGCCGGCACCTACCGCTGGGGCATCGGCGAGCGCGACGAATTCTCGGCCGGCTTCTACCACCTGGACAACAACAACGGCATGAACTACGGCATGCCCTGGATCCGCCCCTCCCTGAGCTCCCCGGTCTCCGAGACCACCCTGCTGCCGATCGATCCCAGCAGCTACTACGGCATGGCCAGCGACTACAACAAGGGAACGGCCTCCTTCGCCACCGTGTCGCATCTGCACCGGTTTGACGACGGCAGCGCGCTCAAGACGCAGGTCCGCAAGGGCAGCTACTCGCGCGACCAGCGCGCCGGCACGGTCCGGTTCGCCAATGCGGCCAGCCAGCCGGGCGGCGTTGCCGTCAGCCTGGACACCTTCGGGCCGAACACCGTGCTCACACGCGGCACGCAGCTCAAGATCCAGGACATGAACAACCTGCATGCGCAAAGCGACTACAGCACCAGGTTCGAGGCTTTCGGCCTGAAGCACGAACTGCAGGCTGGCGTGGACCTGGCCCTGGAGAACCGCAGCGTCTATGCCGCACGCAGCGCCGCGCAAGGCGGCGTCACCCTGACCAAGCCCAACACGACCGTCGGCACCCCCAACGATGGCGCCAGCGTGGACGAAGGCTCGCGCGTGCTGCGCAAGAGCAACCAGTACGACGCCCAGGGCTGGGGCGCCTATGTGCAGGATCTGGTGCAGGTCGCGCCCGCCTGGAAGCTGCTGGCTGGCCTGCGCTACGACTACCTGGTCGGCAACTACGACGCCTTCAGCATCCCCACGGCCGCTCCCGGGCCCGAGGCCCAGACCAGCTACCAGATGAAGGTGGCCGGCTGGAGCCAGCGCCTGGGCGCCCTGTTCCAGCCCAACGCCCTGCACTCCTATCACTTCTCGGCCGGCACCTCCTACAACGTGTCCGGTGAGGCCTATTCGCTGGGTGCCGCCAACGCCGACACGCCGCCCGAGGAAAGCTACAACGTCGAGATCGGCGCCAGGCTCGACTCGGCCGACAAGCGCACCACCACCCGGCTGGCCGCGTTCCAGACCGTCAAGTACCGGGAGCGCAACACGGACCCGCTGCAGCCGGGCGTGACCGTCCTGTCGGGCCGGCGCCATGTGGCGGGCCTCGAGATCGACGTGAGCGGCCGCCTGACGCCCAAGTGGGAGGTGTTCGGCTCCTACATGTGGCTGCCCGTCGCGAAGATCGACGTCGGTGGACAGGGTGCCGAGGCGGCGGGCTCACGCCCCTCGCTCACGCCGATCTATTCCGGCACGCTGTGGAGCACCTACCAGATCACCCATCCGCTGCGTGCCGGCGCGGGCCTGAACTTCCGCGGCGAACAGACACCGAACCGCAACCCGGGCTGGAAGGCACCCGCCTACGAGACCCTCGATCTGATGCTGGAGTACCGCTTCAGCGAGCGCTACAGCCTCAAGGGCAACGTCATCAACGTGACGGACAAGCTGTATGCGGACCAGCTGTACGGATCGGGCACCTCGGGCCACTACATTCCGGGCTCGGGACGCAACGTGCAGGTCACCTTCACCGCCAAGCTCTGATTCCGGATACCGCCCCTGAGTGACCGCTCTTTCCTGACCGACGTCCCATGCTGCTGCACATCCCGGACATCCTGACGCCCCAGGAGCTGGCTCACGCCCGCTCCCTGCTGCTTGACGCCCCCTGGCGTGATGGCCGGCAGAGCGCGGGGCGGCAGGCCGCACAGGTGAAGCACAACGAGCAGCTGCCACACGACTGCGAGGCGGCTCGCGAGATCCGTCGCCTGGTGCTGCGTGGGCTGGACCGCAGCCCCCCCTTCTTCTCGGCCGCGCTGCCGAAAAAGGTGTACACCCCGCGCATCAACCGCTACGGCGGCAGCAGCAACCACTATGGCCGGCACATCGACAACGCCATCCGCGCGCTGCCGGACAGCGGCCAGCGGGTGCGTACCGACATTTCCTGCACGCTGTTCCTGGCCGAGCCCGAGGAGTACGAGGGCGGCGAGCTGTGCATCGCCGACACCTACGGCGAACAGGCCGTCAAGCTGCCGGCCGGACACATGGTGCTCTACCCCGGCACCAGCCTGCACGAGGTGCGGCCCGTCACGCGTGGCCAGCGCCTGGCCTGTTTTTTCTGGATCGAGAGCATGGTGCGTAGCGATGAGCAGCGTCGCCTGCTCTACGAGCTCGACATGAACCTGCTGCGCCTGCGACAGCAACATGGTGAAACCGCCGAGACCACGGCGCTGACCGGCACCTATCACAACCTCCTGCGCATGTGGTCCGATACATGAACGCCCCGCCCGCCCTGGCCAGCGTTCCCCCCGGCATCGTCAGCCTGGCCGATCACGAAGCGCAGGCCCGCCGCCAGCTGGACGACAAGGCCTGGGCCTACTTCAGCGGCGGTGCCGCCGACGAACTCACGCTGGCGGCCAATCGCCAGGCCTGGGACGAAATCCGGCTGCTGCCGCGTGTGTTGCAGCCCCTGAGCGGCGGCCATACCCGCGTGCAACTGCTGGGCCGCACGCTGGCCCATCCCATTCTGCTGGCACCGGTGGCCTTCCAGCGCATGGCGCACCCGGACGGTGAACTGGCCACGGCCCATGCCGCCGCCGCCCTCGGCGCCGGTCTGGTGCTCAGCACCCAGTCCAGCGTTTCCCTGGAACGCGTGGCACAGGCGGTAAGGGACGAACCGGGACGCGGTCCCTTGTGGTTCCAGCTCTACCTGCAGGAGGACCGGGGGTGCACGCTCGATCTGGTGCGGCGGGCCGAGGCAGCGGGTTATGAGGCGCTGGTGCTCACCGTGGATGCCCCCGTGCACGGCGCGCGCGACCGCGAACGGCGTGCCGGCTTCACCCTGCCGGCGGGCGTGCGGGCCGTCAACCTGGAAGGCCAGCTACCGGACCCCTTGCCTCAGCTCCGGTCCGGGCAGAGCGCCCTCTTCGACGGCCTGCTGCGCCGGGCCCCGACATGGGACGATGTCAGCTGGCTGCAGACGCAGACACGCCTGCCGCTCCTGCTCAAGGGTGTGCTGCACCCCGAAGACGCGCGCCAGGCGGCGCGGCTGGACGTCGCTGGTCTGCTGGTCTCGAACCATGGCGGTCGCACGCTGGATACCACGCCAGCCACTGCGGCCGTGCTGCCCCGGATCGCCGACGCACTGGGCGGTGCCCTGCCCCTGCTCGTGGATGGCGGCATCCGCCGCGGCACCGATGTGCTCAAGGCCCTGGCCCTGGGCGCTTCGGCGGTGCTGGTCGGGCGACCCTATGTCTACGGCCTGGCCAATGCCGGGGCCATGGGCGTGGCCCATGTGCTGCGCCTGCTGCGCGACGAGCTCGAGATCGCCATGGCCCTGTGTGGTCAGCGTGAGTTGAACCCGATCCGCCGCGACCTGCTCTGGGAACCGCTCCCGCCAAAGAATTCGACGCAAATCCACGATTGATAATAATTCTCATTTATAATCTTTTGCATCATGTCCATCCTAATCCTCATGCTCAGTCTGGTGCTGGTCGCCCTGGCCAGCTGCTGGATCTTCAGACCCTAGGACAGGAAAGCGACCTCGTCCGAGAATATGCGCCTGTCTCTCTCTGCCCCCGCCGCACCCTTCATGAACCGTCGCCTGCTGATTGCCGCCAGCGTGATCCTGCTGCACGTGGCCGTGCTCTGGGCGCTGCAGGCTGGCCTGATGCGCCGCGCGGTGGAGATCATCGTGCCCGGCGAGATCCTCAGCGAGTTCATCAGCCCGCCAGCGCCGCCCGCCCCCCAGCCTCAGACCCCCGCCCCGCAACCTGTGAAGCAGGAAGTCAAACCGGTGGTCAAGCCCACACCGACACCCCCCCTGCCCGCGCCCACCCCCGAGCCGGCGCCCATGCAGGCACCCGCCGCGCCAGCCCCGGCCCAGCCCGCCATCGAGGCCAGCACCGTGGCCGCCGCACCTGCGGCCCCGCAGGCGCCGGCCCCGGCACGCATCGAGCTGCCTTCGAGCGACGCGGCCTACCTGAACAATCCCAAACCCTCCTACCCGGCCCTGAGCCGCCGCCTCGGCGAGCAGGGCAAGGTGGTGGTGCGCGTGCTCATCGGCGTGGACGGCACGGCCCAGCAGGCCGAGATCCGCACCTCCAGCGGCTACGAGCGCCTGGACCAGGCCGCGCTGGCCACCGTGCGCAGCTGGCGCTACGTTCCCGGCAAGCGCAACGGCACGGCCGAGGCCATGTGGTTCAACGTGCCGATCAACTTCGTGCTCGAATAATTTTCCCTTTGGAGTGTGCTATGGAATCGCAATTCGGTCTGTACAACGTCTGGGCCCAGGGTGACTGGGTCACCCGCGGCGTTGCCCTGCTGCTGCTGGGCATGTCCCTGGCCACCTGGATGGTGATCCTGTTCAAGGCCATGGACCTGGTGCGCTTCAAGAAGCTGGCGCGCCAGGCCGAAACCTTCTGGCACAGCGCCGACCTGGCCGAAGGCCTGAACCGACTGGGCCCGCCCGAGGACAACCCCTTCCGCGCCCTGGCCGAGGAAGGCCGCGAGGCCGTGGCCCACCACCGCAACACCAAGG